>JAIYBR010000299.1 GCA_027488435.1 Flavobacteriales bacterium | reverse complement strand
GTCCTACCGAGAGTGGCTTCAGCTCGACACGTTCGTAGTGGGTTGTAGCTTCAGCAGGCCAAAACTTGTGAGCATAATACATGAAACCTTCTTTCACGACAGAAACAGTATAAATTCTGTAGCTCTTCAGTAATAAAGTCGAGTCAGTGAAATTCTTCAGAACTACGGTTTTTCGCGGATTCAGGCCTTTTATCATTACATCGGCATCCGTATACATTTTTGACTTGAAATCAGTGACCGTAATCTGCATTTTCTGATCTTCTACCTCGGGCACCTGGGTAGAGTCAATCTTCAATTCTTGCACAAATTGAGCTGAAACTAAACCCGGAGCCAACAAAAGGGCTGAAGCTAATGTGAGAAAAAATGAAGCAAATTTCATAGCGGGCGAATTCGACTGGTTTAGATGTCGCTAAAATAATAATTTCTTGCTATGAAAGTATGGATGAGTATAAAATGCAACAATTCGGTAAAACCGAACGGTTCAATAATCGGCTTTATGATCGGAAAAGATCTACGATTTTTTTGCGAAAAAACACAAGCGCTACCGCAGCCAATAGCACATATGGAATGAGCATGAGATAAACAATACCAGCATTAAGTCCTTCGCCAATACCCTTGTCGACATTCTCTGTTGCACTCTCAGCTGTGGCTTTGCACATCGCACATTGGGCAGAAGCCGACATGTTGAGTAGAATCAGAATAAAGGCGAACACGATATACTTCAAGGAAATTTTCATATTTCAAAAATACATTGGATTTTGATCAACACTTCCCCTCGCCCTTCGCCCCTCATACATAGTAAGGGCTAATCATCCAATATACAATCACCCCGCTCACTGCCACATAAAACCAAATAGGCCAGGTTATACGCGCTATCTTTTTGTGCGCTTGAATATCGGCTGTCAGTCCGCGATAGGTGGTGAAAAGGATGAAGGGTAGAATGATCGCGGCAAGAATAATATGGGTAATAAGCACTATCAGATAAAATGCACGCATAGGGGCGTCTTTCGGATAGGCCGTATCGCCCGAGAGAACGTGATGTGCGATGTAGCTAACCAGGAATATTGATGAAAGCACCATAGCAGATAGCATCAGACGCTTATGCAACCCGTAGTTTTTCTGTTTGACAGCTATGAGAGCGGCCACCAGCAGCGCAGCCACAGATCCATTGATGAATGCATTTACGGTAGCAAACAAATGAGGGTCAAAGCCGAGATCTGCTTCGACGTGAATGTATTTCAGCGATACGACAACCAGGAAAACGACAATTGAAAGTAGCCAGATGATTCGTTTAGCAGCTTTGTCGTTTTTGGGAATGGATGCTTCTATCATGGTTTTGTTTCTTGGGATAACTGGATTGCATCATTAAACAACTGATCCATGCTCGAAGTTGAAGTGCCGTCGTAATATCCGCGCATCCTCATGGTTTTATCGAGCAGTGTTACTTTGTCGGTGTGGAAAATACCTCCTTGCGCAGTGTCTGACGGAAAGGCTGTCAATAAGAATCCATATTGTGCTAAATCATAAATATCGCTGGCCTTGCCGGTGAGGAAATTCCAACGTGATAGGTCGGCACCGATTTTTTGAGAATAGGCTTTCAGTTTTTGTGGTGTGTCGGCTTCTGGCTTTACAGAGAAAGATAAAAAACGAACGGGAAGATCCGGATTTTCCTTTAGAAATTTATCCTGAAGACGCGCCATTTGCGCGCTCATCATGGGGCAAATAGTAGGGCAGTCGGTAAAGAAAAAGTCTACGAGAGTGACATGGCCAGTATAATTTTCGCGCGTGATAATTGTGCTGTCTTGATTTATAAAGCTGAATTTCGGAATAGGGTAATAGAGCGTATCCGGCTTTTGGCTTCCATCGGGCATACTGGTCAATTCAATATCAAACTCACCGAAATAGGGCAGAGACTTTTGTTTGGTTGAATGAGGCGGTTGTTGGTTGGAGCACGCTGTGAAGAGCGCGGCGAAAAAGATGATCGCTCCAATCTTAAGGCTGAGTTGTTGCGGCTTCTTTTGCTTTTCGTTCATTGTATCTGCGTATGTCAATCTCTTTTTTGAGGAGGGCTATGTCCTGAACCATACCCGGAATGGAGTCGCCGGCACCACCCAAAAAGTGGTACTCGGTATTGCCATATTCACCGCGAATGTGCCCGTCAGCATCAATTAGTTTGAAAATAGCTTCATTGGAAAGGTCTTGTATGAGCAGGCCATTGCGTATGTAAGCCTGCATGGCATCTTGATTACCTGTGAGGTATTTCCACTTGTTTCCGAAACTGTTGTATTGCGTGTTTTGAGCAATATATGCCTTCGCTGACTCGGGCGTATCGCTCTCGCAACGTGTAGAGAAAACAACGATCGCAATATCGGGTTCGTTGCGGTATTTGAAATTGATGTTGAGCAATCGCTCAGTTATTTGAGCGATGTGTTCATCAGAAGTCGAATAACAAGCCGCCACCCACACTTTTCCAAGCAGAGAATCGCGAGTGAGGATGTTGCCATTTTCATCTGCAAAAGCGAAATCGGGAATGCGGTAGTGCGGGTCTTCGGCAAGTGTATTTTCCGGGCCTAAATACGACAGTGTCTTGAACTTGTGCTTACTAAGCACCCCAAAAAAGACCAACCAAAGGAGTGGAAACAAAAAAAGCATACCGGCAAGGCCAATATACTTTTTCCATTTCGAACGAGTCGACATATGTTTAACGGAAGGTGTTGTTCAGATGCTGAACTGAAAGTCCTTCGTATAGTCCGATAAAGATGAGATACAAAATGAAAAGCGCGTAGGGCAGAAGCACCACGTACTTGAGATTTTTCCTCTCGTCGCCAAGGTGCATAAAGATGAGAACGATATAGGCCGCCTTCACTAGTGTCAGAACGATGAACAACAACTTAATGGTTTCCCAGGTGAAGGTGCCATTGCGTTTGAAGTATACGCCCATGAAGATTTCAAATACGGTAAGAAGGGTAAGTATACCGGTTACCATATACAGTTTTTTGCGAATCTTCTTGCCTTCTTCCTCACCGTGTTTGGCGTTGAGTGAGTAGCTATCGTTTACAATCAAATCGTCTCTTTCCATGATCGTGTCTAATTATCTTTCTGAATAATGAAGTCTGAAGTTTATACGAGGTAGAAGAAGGTGAATACGAATACCCATACCAAATCTACGAAGTGCCAGAACAATCCCACTTTTTCAACCATTTCGTAGTGGCCTCGGCGTTCGAACACGCCACGCACCGCCATCAAGAAAATAATGAGGTTGATAACAACTCCTTGAATTACGTGGAATCCGTGGAAACCGGTTATGAAGAAGAAGAAGTTTGCGTATTGCTGTTGAACGGCGTATTCGTTTTTCGAAAGGTTAGCTCCGAAAACAAGTGTGTTCGAGGCCATGTTTTTCATGATTTTCTCAGCCTCTTCGCCGGTTACCATGAGCTTGCGAAGGTCTTTACCGTCTTTGTGCTCTAAGGTGTATTTGTTCAGAACGATTTCAAGCGGATATTCTTGAGGAGCTGCTGCATGCGCTTCGCCGTGTGCGTCATGACCGTGAGCATCATGGTCGCCATGAGCTGCAGGTGTAATAATGAGTTTACCGTTTGAGATTTCAATATGGTCGCCGTGTTCTAATGCATGCTCATATGCATGTCCGAGGTCTGAAGTCATGTGAACCCAAGAACCACCGGTCAATTCCATCGCAACAGGCTGTTTGTGGTCGTCTGTTGCTGCCACTGTCATGGGGG
Organism: Flavobacteriales bacterium; assembly: GCA_027488435.1. Classification (GTDB taxonomy): domain Bacteria; phylum Bacteroidota; class Bacteroidia; order Flavobacteriales_D; family Sanyastnellaceae; genus JAIBBG01. Next base: position 11,017 of record JAIYBR010000299.1, on the reverse strand, counting down.
CGCTTACTTGAAATCCACCGCCCGAACCGTGGATAAAGTGAGACCATTCCCAAACTTGTGATCCGATGAAGAACAAGCCACCGATAACCGTGTAGCCCATCCATTTGATAACTCCCTTCTTATCCATGCGGTGACCGGCTTCTACGGCCAATACCATCGTCACAGAAGAGATAATCAGAATGAAGGTCATGAGCGCCACGTATATCAGCGGGTAACTGCCGTGAAGGCCTGGTAGCGACTCGAACACTTGCTCACCAACAGGCCATAAATCGGCCGATCCGTGGCGAATGACGCCATATGCAGTGAGCAATCCTCCGAACGTCAAGGCGTCCGATACGAGGAAGTACCACATCATCATTTTACCGTAGCTGATACCGAAGGGCGATTGTCCGCCGCTCCATAGTTGGTCTTTGCTGACTGCTTGAGCCTGTCCTGCCATACGATCTGAAAATTTGCCGCAAGTTTACTAATCAAAACGCCTTAGTTGGGCGGTCTTCAGAAAAAAATTGACAAGCGATGTTGGGAAAGAGGTTGGAGAGGTTCAAAACCCTTGTCAACACTAAGGAAAATACTTAGTTTAAATCGTGTCTAAATAAGATTAAAATAAGAAGAACAGGAAGTAGAATAAGTAGAGCCACAGCCCGCCCAAAAAGTGCCAATACATGCCGCTGATGTAAATACTCAGGTTATTTTCTTGGTTGATGCGTCGCTTTGCAATACGAACTGTATTCACAACAAGGTAAATGAGACCGAACGCAAGGTGAATGATGTGAACATAAATAACCACGCTAAGCATAGCACCAAATGCGTTGAATGTGGTCATGACGGTGTTCGTTACAGGGCGTGATGGGTCACTCGGTTTGTAGAATTCATCGCCTTCCTTTACCAGTTTTTCGTTGTTCATCTCAAACCAGAAGTCAGAGCCGTATTCACCGGTGAGCTTGCCTAAGGTGTTCCACCTGTAGGCTGAGAGACCCTGCTCATTTTGAGTAATCGTGAAGCCAAGTCCCCGTGAGGCCATGTGCTTCCATCCGGCGTGCTGCGAAACGGTGAATGCTATGCCCAATGCCAGGGTAATGGTGTGCAGGGTCATACCCAACGACTGATTGCCTTTTCTCAATGCTCGCAGCGCGAGAATGAGTGTTATGGAAGAGCCCACAATAAAGGCATTGCTCAACCAGAAATACACGGGCGGCGACATATGAAGCCATATAAGCTTACCATAGAGCACAATGAGTGCGCTGGTAATTCCGCCGAAAAGCATGACGATGGCGAAGATGATGAACCACATCATCATTTTGCGTGTACGCACTTTGACAGCTGGGTCAAGTCCTTCGAATACATCGATTTTGGCAGATACCGGAGTTGAATCGTTTTGACTCATAGTAGAGCGGGTGTTTGGATTTATAACAATGCAGTGGCTTCAAAGTTTGGGCGAAGCCTAACCCGGTAATTTATCGAGCACATAGGCCAGTTGCACAACGGGCAGGTAAAAAAACGAAGCGAACATAACCTTGCGTGCATCAGTGGTATCGCACGATTTTACCAATAGGAATGAGTAGTAGGACATCACCGCACCGGCCAATGCGGTAATAATTGCCGCCATGTTCCCCGTCATGGGAGATTCCAATGGCAGTGCCCAAGGCAATAAACTAACCGGAATCAAAAACAGTGAATACAATAATATTTGGTAAGCTGTGGCTTTGCTTCTGCCTTCATTGAATGGCAGTAGCTTGTATCCGCCGCGCATATAGTCGTCGTGAGCAACCCAGGCAATGGCCCAGAAGTGAGGGAACTGCCACATGAATTGCATGGCGAACAACAATCCTGCTTCGAGCCCAAAGTTTTGCGTGGCCGCTACATATCCCAGCATCGGTGGTATGGCTCCCGGAAATGCTCCAATGAAAACAGCTAAACTGCTCACGCGTTTCATCGGCGTATAGAAAGCAACATACAGTATGAAGGCAGAAGCTCCTAAAATCCCGCAAGCCGTTCCGCAGTAATACCATAAAATCAAGATACCCAAAATACCAGCCGTCATAGAAAGAACTAAAGCCGTGCGCAGCGACATGCGTCCGGTGGGAATAGGTCTGTTTTGAGTGCGCAACATGAGCTTGTCCCATTCGCGCTCCAATGCCTGGTTGAGTCCGTTGCTGCCGCCCGTTAGCAATAAACCACCAAGGCAAAGAGCAGTGAGTGTGGTGGCATTCGTTTCATCGGCTCCCATGTAATAGCTCAATACCGCAGAAATAATGACCAATAGTGTCAGACGTAACTTGAATAGCATCGCCACATCACGAACAAACGATGCTTTAACCGGGGTCGATGTGGCTGTTGATTCTGCGTGCACAGGTAAGAAATTGCGGCGCGAAGATAGTGTGACCACCTCGCCACAAAATCATTCCTTCATAGATGTTGGCAAGTGTTGTTACTTTTAGCCGCGCGATGCGGATTTCTTTTTCATCCAAGATATTATGCATGGTTGCGATTACTTGCAGCCATTGGATCTTAGCTCAGGAGCCGGCTGCCGGATTCGTGAATTACAGATCGGGTACTTCGCTTTTCCCAATGCAGCCCTCCGCGGTGTGGAGCGACTCACTTGCCTTGCAAAAGAAGTTTCAGGTGCTACCCATAGCCAATGTAAACGCAGGTTTTGGTGTGCGCCCGATTTCGGTTTCATGGTTGGGCTGTCAGGTGAAATGGAATCCGGCCAAGCGGTGGTCGCTGCAAGCGGGATATGCCTTGGCTGGTGGATTATTGCCAACCTACTTGGAACAAAGGGCGAACAATGAAGGCTACTTATCGGGCCTGGGTTATGCAGTAGCCGATACCGTTAGTCACCTGTACCATGCCCATTACACTTTTGGTCAATTGAAATACAAGGCAGGTAAATACTTTACCTTGGAATTGGGTAAGGCCAAACACTTTTGGGGAGATGGTTATCGGTCGATGATTTTGAGTGACCATGCATCGCCTGCGCCCTATTTCAAGATTACGACAACACTTGGCAAGTTCAGGTATGAAAATCTCTGGATGCAATTACGAGATATCTCTTTCGGACAAAACTTTTCCGCCGCGAGGGTGAAGTATAGCGCCATGCATGCTCTTAGTTATCAGATCACACCCAAACTGAACGTGTCCCTATATGAGTGGGTAGTGTGGCAAAATAGCGATTCACTTAGCCGGCGAGGGCTGGATCTCTATTATTTGAATCCGCTTATCTTCTATCGACCTGTTGAATATAGCCTTGGTTCTCCCGACAATGTGATGTTGGCGGCATCCCTGCGCTGGAGCATAGCTCCTTCCTTACAATTGTATGGTCAATTCGTACTCGATGAGTTTAATATCAAGCTGTACAAGCGAGGCAACAATTGGTGGGGAAATAAGGTTGCCGCACAGGTTGGTTTGCGCTGGAACACACCCGGCAAGGGTTTGGAGGTATTGGCTGAAATGAATGTCGCACGGCCCTTCATGTACTCGCACGGAAGCTCTATTCAAGCATGGACGCATATCAACCAATCCATGGCGCACCCATTGGGTTCTAATTTCGTTGAGGCATGTTTGCGGATTCGCTATGTGAAGAAGTTGTGGAGTATTACCGAGCAGTTGAATGGCGCCGCCGTTGGCCGAGACTTCGATGCCAATGGCGATGGAGCCACAGACAATTTCGGAGGCAACATCACACGGTCCTATGCCAATCCTTATGGAGGCAACTTCGGTCATGAATTGCTGCAGGGGCAACTACACCAAACTGTTTTTCATGGCTTGACCGTGAGCAGAGCTTTATCAGAATCATCGCGCTGGGAAGTATATCTGCGACACAATCTGAGAACAGAGAAAGTGGCAGATCAGCTATCAACTGAAAACTGGTTGATGCTGGGTATTCAGACACGAGGGATGCTTCAGCCGGTGCAGGATTATTAGATACGAGTGCCTGTTTGTTTTTTCACCGCAAAGTCTTCGAGTTAGCAAGGTTGATACATTTTTCATTTTTGAAAGCGGTCTTGCTCTCTTAGCGTTCTCAATGCCGTTGCGGTAAAAAAAAACGGTCATTATGGTTCTTAATTCTTATTCACTTTCCAGTATGAAAATGTTGCGAAAACAGGCTTTCATTCTTTTTTGATATGAGCTAATTTGCCCACAATGATTCCTGCTGATATTGATTTAGAAGAAGAAAAGAGAGAAATCCTGCGCCGCTACCGAGCGCTGCTTCGTGTTTGTCACCGTTCCAAGTCGCGCGCCGATCGTATGCGCATTAGGAAAGCATTCGAGCTTAGCGCAGAGGCACACAAGGACATGCGTCGCAAGAGTGGCGAGCCATACATCTACCACCCCATCGCTGTTGCGAAAATTGCTGCCGAAGAAATCGGTCTCGATACAACTAGCATCGTGTGTGCTTTGCTGCACGATACAGTTGAAGACACCGAGATAACACTCGACGACATTCAAAACCTGTTCGGCAAGCGCGAACGCACTATCATCGACGGACTCACGAAAATTTCCGGGGTTAGCAACTATGAAAGTGCGAGCGACCAGGCGGAAAATTTCCGCAAGATGCTGCTCACATTGAGCGATGACGTGCGCGTCATTTTGGTGAAGCTTGCCGACCGCTTGCACAACATGCGCACGCTCGATCACATGAAGCGCGAAAAGCAGTTGAAGATTGCAAGTGAAACACTCTTTATGTATGCTCCACTCGCACACAGGCTAGGGCTGTACAACATCAAAACCGAGTTGGAAGACCTTGCTCTCAAGTACAAAGATCCGGAAACGTTTGAGGAGATTGTAAGCAAGCTGCAGAAAACGCAGGCCGTTCGAACAAGGTTCATCAATGCCTTCACACTGCCCATTCGTAGGGCATTGGACAAGGCAGGATTGAAATATGATATCAAAGGTCGCACGAAGAGTATCTATTCGATATGGAATAAGATTGTGAAGAAGGGTGTTCCGTTTGAAGAAATCTATGATGTATTTGCTATCCGCATCATTCTCGATACACAGACAGAGACAGAGAAAAGCGACTGCTGGCGTGTTTATTCGATTGTTACCGATTTCTACCAGCCAAGCCCCGAGCGTTTGCGCGATTGGATTAGCATTCCCAAAAGCAGTGGATACGAGTCGCTGCATACAACGGTTATGTCGCCCACCGGAAAGTGGGTTGAAGTGCAAATTCGATCGGTCCGCATGGATGAAATTGCTGAAAAGGGATTTGCCGCTCATTGGAAATACAAAGACGCTGCTGAGAGTCCCGAGAGTAAGCTCGATCGCTGGCTCAGTCAGGTGCGCGATGTGTTGGAAAACCCGGAAGACAATGCCATCGACTTCATTGATAATTTCAAGTTGTCGTTGTTTTCAGAAGAGATTTATGTGTTCACCCCGAATGGCGATTTGAAGACACTGCCCGTGGGTGCAACTGCCCTCGATTTTGCATTCCACATTCACTCGCAAATTGGTTCGCAATGCATAGGAGCGAAAGTGAATTACAAGCTCGTGCCGTTGAGTCACAAACTGCGCAGCGGCGATCAGGTGGAAATTCTCACCTCTAAAAAACAGCATCCAAAGGAAGACTGGCTCAACATTGTCGTTACAGCCAGTGCTAGACACAAAATACGCGATGCCCTTCGCGAAGAGAAGAAGTTGATAGCAGAGGAAGGAAAGGAGATGCTCAAACGGAAATTCAACGCACTCAAAATTGATTTTCTCAGCAAGAACATCGATGAGTTTGTGAAGCACTTCGAAAGCATCAATGCAACCAATCTCTATGTGCGCATCGCGAAGGGTTCGATCGATTTGACGCGTTTGAAAGGATATGCCATCGATGGAGCTCGCATTCGATTTGAGAAGGAAGAATTACCGGAAAGAAAATCAGTTGCCCCGGAAACCAGTGCTGACAAGAAAGTACTTACCACGCAGGGCAAGGGAGAGGCACTGCTCATTGGTGACGAACAGCAAAAAGTCGACTACAATCTGGCGTCGTGTTGCAACCCGATACCGGGCGATGAAGTGTTTGGTTTCATCACCGTAAATGAAGGCATTAAGATTCATCGCACCAATTGCCCTAATGCGCAGGAGCTGTTAAGCAAATACGCTTATCGTGTCATGAAGGCGCGCTGGCGCAACGCTGAAACAGTGCAGTTTGAAGTGGGCCTTAAGTTTTCCGGAATCGATGATGTGGGTATCGTGCAGAATATCACCAACATTATTTCTACCGATATGAACGTGAATATGCGTGCGATTTCCTTTGAGGCTAACCACGGAATTTTCCAAGGCAAGGTGATTGTGCTCGTTCACGACACCAAGCACCTCAGCGCACTCACCGAGAAGCTGAAGGCTATTGACGGCGTGTTGACGGTGGATAGGATTGAGAGTGAGTTTGAGTGATGAGGAGTGTAGGATTATAGGATTGTAGGATTGACGAAGGGCCTCCCGGTCTGTATATTACGAGTTTTACACTCTTGCACTCCTACACTCCTATAATCCTATAATCCTATAATCCTCCCTTATTTTCGCGCCTGTAATTGTCCTTTATGACACAGCGAATCCAAGAAAGCGTAAAAGATATCTTCACCCGATATCTTGAGGTGCACAAGCATCGGAAAACACCCGAGCGTTTTGCTATTCTCGCTGAGATCTATGAGATAAGTGGGCACTTCGATGTGGAGATGCTGTATTCCCGCATGAAAAACAAGAAATACCGAGTGTCCAGGGCCACGTTGTACAATACCATCGAGCTTTTGATTGATTGCAGCCTGGTTCGCAAGCATCAGTTTGGCCAAAACTCGGCACATTACGAGCGGGCGTTTCAAAACCAACAGCACGACCATATTATTCTTACCGATAGCAATGAGGTACTAGAGTTCTGTGATCCGCGAATTCAGAGCATAAAATCTACGCTGGAAGAAATCTTTGGCATTGAAATCCATCATCACTCACTGAATTTCTACGGACGCAGAAAGGGGTAGTCATTTTCGCGCTACTTTCGCGTGTCTTTTTTTTTAAGCCGTGAACAACAAAGTAGATATTCTCCTCGGGCTCCAGTGGGGTGACGAGGGCAAAGGAAAATTAGTCGACGTATTAACACCTCGATACGACATCATCGCACGCTTTCAAGGCGGGCCAAACGCGGGGCACACGCTCGAGTTTGAAGGCACTAAGCATGTGCTGCATACTATACCATCCGGAATTTTTCATAGCCATGTGACGAATCTAGTTGGCAATGGAGTGGTCATTGATCCAGTAGTATTTGCTAAGGAGATTGACGCGCTTGTTGCTAAGCAAGTTCCTGTTCGTGAGCGCTTGCTTATTTCGCGCAAGGCACACGTCATTGTCCCTACGCATCGCTTGCTCGATCGTGCCAGTGAGGCATCGAAAGGTGAAGGCAAGATAGGATCAACGCTCAAGGGCATTGGTCCGAGTTATATGGATAAAACCGGACGCAATGGATTGCGCGTGGGCGATTTGCTCAGCGCCGATTTCAGTGCTCGATACGAGGCATTAAAGCAAAAGCATCTTCACTTATTGAAGGGCTTCGAAGGGCATTACATAACGGATGTAGCGGAACTCCAAACGATGGAAGAGGAGTTCATGCGCGGGGTGCAAGTGATTCGCGAATTGACCATTGTGGATAGCGAGCATTTTATCAATAAGGCATTGAAAGATGGCAAGCGCATTTTGGCTGAAGGCGCTCAAGGTTCGATGCTCGACATCGATTTCGGAACTTATCCGTTTGTGACTTCATCGAACACGGTTGCTGCAGGAGCCTGCACCGGGCTTGGCATTGCACCCAATCGCATTGGAGAGGTAATCGGCATTTTCAAAGCCTATACAACTCGCGTAGGTGGCGGACCGTTTCCAACAGAATTGAACGACGAAACAGGTGAGGCCATGCGCAAGGTCGGCAACGAGTATGGTTCGACAACCGGAAGAGCGCGCCGCTGCGGCTGGGTCGATTTGCCTGCGATGCGTTACGCTTGTATGATCAGTGGTGTTACTCAACTCATCATGATGAAGGCCGATGTACTGAGTCAATTCGATACAATTCGCGTATGTACCTATTACAAGACAGCAAATGGTATTACGGAAGATTTACCCTTCGATATTGCTCCTTCACTTGTAGAACCCGTATATGAAGATTTGAAAGGATGGGAGGTAGACCTAACGGGCATGCGCAATGAAAAGGATTTGCCCATGCCGCTGCGCGATTACATTCTTTATCTCGAACAAAAGTTGGAAACTCCGATAACTGTGGTTAGTGTTGGCCCCGACCGTGTTCAAACCATTCAACGAACTGTATAGGAAATCGAAACGAATAAACGTGTTGAATCCTCGAAGCATTGAGCATGCGGTATAACTTGTATTTCTGTTTGTTGGTTTTTGGGTTGATTCCATTTTCAATGGAATCGCAAACCAATACCCGCAAGGTGAAGTTGATACACACTGACGAGCTTCGCTTTGACCGTGCGATGGTTTCTGCACAACGCTTAATTGGTCATGTTCATTTGGAGTTGGATGGCACTTCTTTTTATTGCGATAGCGCTTACCTCTATTCAAACGATGACTTTGATGCCTATGGTCGAATACGCATCATGGAGGGCAACGGGAGCACAGTTTTCTCTGACGCGCTTCATTTCGAAAAAGCAAAAAATACAGCCTTCTTAAGCGGTAATGTTACGATGCGTGACGAGGACATTACACTCACAAGTAGTGAGCTTACGTATCAGGTTCGCGATAAAATTGCTCGTTACCATACTGGTGGACGAATCGTTTCATCGAGCAGTAAAAACACGCTCACCAGTAGACACGGCACATACAATGGCCGAACGGAAGACTTCTTTTTTAAGCACAATGTTGTGCTGAATAACCCGTCATACACGGTGCGCAGCGATACGATGAATTACAAGGGTGCTACCGAGATAACGACTTTCCTCGGCCCTACTTACATCGAAGGTGATAGCGTACTTATTTATTGCGAGACGGGTTATTACAACACGAAAAAGGATGAATCGAGGTTTGGACGTAATGCCTGGGTGCGCGATGGATCAACCATTTTAAAGGGCGATAGTATTTATTTCAACAACAAGCAAGGTATTGGTGAAGTATATCGCAATGTGATTGTGCGCGATACTACACAGACGTTTGAAATACGAGGAAATTATGCGCGCCACGTGCAGAAGCCCGAGATGAGCTTTGTTACAGATCGCGCGTTGTTGCTTGATATTATGAACGGTGACACGTTGTTCATGCATGCCGACACTTTGAAGGCTTCTACAGATGCAGATGGATCGAAGCGCATCTTCGCTTATCACGGCGTGCGCATTTTTAAAGATGATTTGCAGGGCTTGTGCGATTCGGCGGTTTATCTGCAGCGCGATAGCATGATGTGGATGTTTCGCAGCCCGATTGTGTGGAGTGCACAAAACCAGGTTACAGGCGACACGCTGAAGCTCGGATTAAGCGGCAATGTGTTGAGCAAGGCATGGGTAATGGGAAGTGCTTTTATCGTTTCGGATGCGGAAGCTAAGGATTCAATCCAGGGTCCGGAGATACGCTTCAACCAAATAAAGGGAAAATCGATGACAGCTCTTTTTGGCGATAACAAATTGCAGTCGGTGTGGGTCGATGGCAATGGAGAGCTGGTGTATTATCCAACCGACGATAAGGGCCTCAAGCCGCGTGCACTTGGAACGAATCAGGGTGAGTGTTCGTCTATCTTTATTCGATTCCGTGACGGCGAGTTGTCGACCGTTCGCATGGAGGGCAACCCGAAATCGGTATTCAAGTCGAATAAGTTCGCGGGCAATGAGCCCATGAAATTGCGCGACTTCAAATGGCTTCGCGACCAAAGGCCGCGAAGCCGTGAAGATATTTTCCTGAAGTAATTAGAACCTGTGACTGAAGCCAATGCTGAATGCTTTTCCCGGGCTCATGCGGCTAAACGTTTGCAGAGTTGCCTGGAAGCTTTGGTAGTTGTATTCCAGCACTAAAGAATAAACTACTTGTTTTTCAGCCGGTTATCTATTTCATTGCGAATTTGCTCCAGTTCTTTTTTGGAGAATTCGCCGTCATCATCCTTGCGGCCAATGACAGAGAAACTTAGATACCTCTTCGGGTTGACTCGCATATCGTTGAGCAGTAAATCGAGACTTTGCGAGGCTTGCAGCACCTGGTTGTGCAACGAGTCGGAATGGAGTAGCTTGCCTAAACTTCCTTCGCCACTGTTGATTTTCCGTGTCATGTCACTCACTCCCTTAAGCGCCAGATCGACTTCGGAAAGGGTATGCGCAAGGTTGAGTTTAGCTAATGAGTCTGTAATCTGTGATGCGTTTTGTATGGCGTGGGACAGAGCCTCATTGTTCGAACGCAGATTGGCTGAAATGGCATGCACGTTTTCAAAGATTGAATTCACCCTGCCTTGGTTTTCAGATAGCACTTCATTGAACGTATACGACGTATTCTCGAGGTTGGCTATCGTATTACTTAGGTTTTCGAAAACTTCGGATAAGTTTTTTGTTTGTTTCTTGCTCAAAATGGAGCGAATGCTACCCATGAGTGAGTCGACGCTTGCAAAGAGTTGTGAGGCTTTCTGCTTGATGGGTTCAATTTGTTGTTTCACAGTTTCTGCAAGGCCGAGTGAAAGACTTGTTGCCAGCGTATCCTTGTTTTCTGCCAGTTCGCTGTTGCTTCCTAAAAGGAGTTGAATAGCCTTGCCTCCAAATAAATCGGCATCGTAAATTTCAAGTTTGGTGTCTTTGGGTATTCTGAGATTATCATCGCGCAGGAGAACCTCTACCAGTATTTTACCACTGCCGTCATCGCTTAATCGAACGCTTTTTACAATTCCGATTTTGTAGCCGTTTAAAATAACCGGATTCGATGCTTGAAGGCCTGCCGCATTATCGTAGATTCCATAATACTTCTGTTGTTTTTGAAACAGGTTTACGCCTTTCAGGTAACTCATTCCGAAATAAAGCAGCACGATGGACAATACGACGAGCACGCCAATAAGAAATTCGCGACG
>JAIYBR010000109.1 GCA_027488435.1 Flavobacteriales bacterium | reverse complement strand
CAAAAAATAGAAAACAAAAAAGCTCAAAAACAAAGAGAAGACGAACGAACCACAAATAAAGATTGAGTATAAAAAAGACAGAACACTTGCACTGGGACTAACCAACTATCAGATTACCGAAACGAAGAGCAACTCACTTACGCTTGGTTTAGGATATAAACTCAACGAAGTGCCCAACCCTTTCAGACGGAAAAAGAGTAAACTTCCTATCAAGATGCTGGCGAACACGTCCATTAATTTCCGTGCAGACTTCACCATACGCGATAATGCTACTCTTATTCGTAAAATGGTGGAAAGAACAAGTCAGGCAACAGCCGGTCAGCGTTTGTATAATTTAAAGACGAGTGTAGATATGGCTGTGAGTGATAAGTTGACGATTCGTTTCTTCTACGACCATCAGCTCAATAAACCGAAAATTTCAACTTCCTTCCCTACTTCCAATATTTCATCCGGTATAGCACTGCGGTTTAGCTTGAATAGCTAAAGCGACAGATTGACACACTATGGGGGCATCTCGAAAGATATTTTTATCGAACCTATTGCTACTGATTGGCATTAACCTGCTCATCAAACCTTTGTATCTTTTGGTTATTGAGGCACAAGTGCAAGAGAGAACCGGGCCAAGTGAATTCGGTGTCTACTTTGCGTTGCTCAATATCTCGTATATCCTGAATATACTGCCTGATTTAGGCATCACAAACTGGAATAATCGTCACATCGCACAGCAAGGAAACGTTTTTCGTGAAGAACTACTTCAACTCCTTCGATTGCGGTCGGTGCTTGCAGTTGTCTACTTAATCATTTGCCTGGCATTAGCGTCTACGCTTCACTACAACAGCCGTGAAATAACATTACTGCTTATTCTAGCCTTCAATCAAATTTTGGCAACAGGTGTTTTATTCATGCGATCTTACCTAAGCGGGCTTCATGCTTTCGGAGCAGATCGCATTGTTTCAGTATGTGACCGCCTTCTACTCATTGTGCTATTGGGGGCGGCGCTTATTTTCATTCCGGCCCATGAACAGTTTCCCATTGAGTACTTAATCTTCGGCCAAACCATAGCATACGGCCTTACACTATTGCTGTCTTTTTTCATTGTATGGAAACGCAGAACGGATAGCGACAAAGCAGAAGTACACACCAGCAAATCTGTCTTGTCGGCGAGTATTCCTTTTGCGACACTCATCGTTTTATCCATGATGAGTGGGCGCATTGATGCCGTGATGCTTGAAAGAATGAGCGGCAGTTTTGAAGCAGGCATTTATGCCATGACTTACCGGCTTGGCGACATGCTAAACATGATATCGTACCTTTTTGCCGTGCTGCTTCTGCCCATTTTTTCACGCATGCTAAGTAGGAATGAAAACGTCGAGCCTGTGTTTAAAACAGCATTTAAACTTCTGCTCACAGGGTGTATTTGGCTCACGATTGTCTGTGCTTTTCATGCCGAGTGGATTTTGGGCAAACTATACAGCAGTCACATATCAGAAGCGTCAGTTGTACTTCCTTGGACAGTTGCATCAGCCGGACTTTTTTCACTTCAATACACAACAGGAACCTTACTTACCGCTGCCGGAAAGATGAAGGTCATGATTGTAATATCAGCCCTTGCACTTTGCCTCAATATTGCGCTGAATTTTTTCCTTATACCTGCATCTGCGGCGATAGGCGCAGCCCAGGCCGCATTTTTCACCCAACTGTTCGTGTTTTGCATACAAGTGATATCTGCTCAGCGATTATTTCAAGTTTGTAAAACACCGTTACTCATCAGGTCAATTGTATTTACATCGTTAAGCCTTGGCCTTGCAACTTTAGTTGCCTCGTTTAATTGGAACCCATTGTTTAGTATATCCATATTTTCCTTTAGCCTATTGACTATTGGCTTATTACTTAAGATGATTCCTATACGTGATTTGATAAGTAATTTGAGGCCTGAAAATGCTTCCTGAAGCTTAAATTAAAATTACATTTGCACCCTTATTTAGTAAAATTTCATGACCGACACTAAAACGAACACCGAGCAGCGCTCTTTAGAGTCAACGAATCTGTTGATAATGCTCTATTTCTGGAGAAAACCGATTTTGAAGGTTTCACTGGCAGCAGCAATACTATCGGCAGTTGTTAGCTTAGTAATGAAGGATCGCTACAAGAGCACCGTCATTATGTATGCTGAGCAACAAAACTCCTTTGGGGCGCAACTCCTGGAATACGGAGGTAGTGATCTTTTAACTTTAGGGGAAGAGCGTGATGCTGAACGTTTGCTTCAAATCATCAATTCAGACCAGGTGCGCAACAAGATTGTAGAAAAGTATCAGTTGTGGGATGTCTATGAAATCGAACGTGATCGCAAAGGAGTTGTGGCACTCATCGCTCAGGAATATTGCGAAAATGTTTACGCGCAAATCACCAAGTTCGGATCGGTCGAAATCTCCGTACTAGACGAAAGTCCTGAACGAGCCAGAGACATGGCGAATGATATTGCACTCTTTACCGATTCACTGGCCAATAGAATGCGCAGCGATCGAGCAATGTTGGCCTTCAAGCACGTGGAAAATTCCCTCAACGTTGCCCTGGAAGATGTACGCATTATGGAAGATTCTATGAAGATATTCAAGGATTTAGGGATGTACAGTTATGTCGATCAAATTGCCGCGCTAACAGAAATGTATGGAACAGCCATCGCAGAAGGCCACCCCGAGCGAGCACAACTTTTGAAAAATGACATGAACACGTTGTCGCAATACGCCACTGCTTATACCAATCTTGAGAGACGCTTAAGTTCAGGCTATGAAAAAGTAAACACATTACGCAAGCGCAACGACCTCATGAAAATCGATATTGAAAGCAGCATTCCAGCCATGCGTATCGTTGACGCCGCAAGTGCTGCAGATAAGAAGAAGTATCCGGTTCGTTGGTTGATAGTTACTCTCAGCACTATGTCGGCATTCATCTTCACATTCATCACGCTTATCATCATAGATAACTTCAAGAAGTTGCGCGCCCAAGGCAAGCTGTAATTTCATGGAATTTGAGAATATTATTTCCAAACGCGCACTCTATTTCCTTTCCGCTCTTTTTATTGCGTTAGCGGGAATTGGAGTTTATCTCGAGCACTATGTTGTATTGCTTATACCTGCAATGCTCGCTGTGGTTTGGGCTGCGTTATTCAAACTGGACTACCTCATTCTGTTTATCGTTTTTTGCACACCTTTAAGTCTTAATCTTGAAAATATGGATGGGGCAAATGTTGGAATGTACCTGCCAACGGAACCTCTACTCTTCGGCGTTCTCATTCTTTTCATATTTAAAGTTATTTCAGGAAAGAGTATTGACACAGCGATTTACAAACACCCGATTAGTTACTATATCTACGCGTATTTAACCTGGATGACCATCACCTGTATTAGCAGCGAGGAGCCAATTATCAGCTTCAAACTACTACTCACCAGGCTTTGGTTTATTGTCGCATTCTACTTCATTACGACTCATATTTTTCGAGATATCAAAAAGATGAAGTCGTATGTGTATCTCTACCTTTTCACGCTTGTGGTTGTAATCATTTACGCGGTTACTCGTCATGCTGAATTCAAATTCAGTAAGGACGCAGCGCATTGGGTAATGGAACCGCTTTTCAAAGACCATACGATTTATGGAGCTGTGCTGGCCTTCTATTTTCCGATGGCAATTGCCCTATTGCTCCAGCGAAAATTATCCGGCACCACCCGAATATTTCTTACCATCGTTTTCATTGCACTGACAGTCGGACTAATTCTGTCTTTCACGAGGGCCGCATGGGTTTCTATTCTTGCAGCGGCCTTAATGCTCATTCCTCTGCTCCTGCGTGTGCCGCTTCAATTCATCGTGATATTGCTTTTCATCGGAGGCTTTATCGCTGCCTCTAATTGGGAAAATCTGAAAATTCAATTGGAAGGTAATAAACAGGAAAGCAGCAGCAACCTGGACGAACACGTAAAATCCATCTCAAACGTATCATCTGATGCAAGTAATCTCGAGAGGGTAAATCGTTGGAATTGCGCCATCGAGTTATTCAAAAAAAGACCTGTCTTTGGCTGGGGGCCGGGAATCTACCAGTTTGTATATGCACCCTTCCAGCGTGCCAAAGACAAAACCATCATCAGCACCAATCAGGGGGATGGTGGCAATGCTCACAGCGAATATCTCGGACCACTCGCAGAGCAGGGAGTGTTGGGATTGGTTATGGTCATTGCTTTGCTCTATGGCATTAGCCAGCTTGCATTTCGTCTATTCTACACCTTAACCGATCGAGAATTAAAAAATATTGT
>JAIYBR010000247.1 GCA_027488435.1 Flavobacteriales bacterium | reverse complement strand
TGCTTTTGAGATGTAACCACAGGATTGGCTTGAGCGACCGGAAGCGATGGGACCATGAGAGAGTCACCAACAGTCAGTTCTGCCGAAAGCCCTCGATTCATTTCCAGCAGTTGTTCGGCACTAATGCCGAAGTTGCGAGCTATGGCATAGACCGTATCGCCCGATTTCACAACATACTTTTGATTCTTGCTATCGGATGAATCTAGCTTAGGAATGCGAATCACCTGACCCTCGCGCAATCCATTGTCCGTTCCCGGATTCATATCGACAATGCTCTCGATTGAAACGCCGTATTTCTTTGAAATACCGTAGAGAGTTTGTCCAGCTTCCACTTTGTGCTCCATGAATGCACCATTCGGAGCAGAAGGTTGAGACCATCCTGCCAGGCAACAGATCAAACTTAAAAGAATGAGAATAAATTTCATGAAGACCTACCAGCAATAATTACGCAAATATCGGAAAAGCGTCGGATGCAAGGTTTACTCCCATTCGATAGTAGCCGGCGGCTTAGAACTGATATCATAAACAACGCGATTTACACCTCTCACCTTATTGATAATATCATTCGAAACTTTCGCCAGAAAATCATGTGGGAGTCTCGACCAGTCTGCTGTCATTCCATCGGTGCTGGTTACAGCACGCAGCGCTACCGTGCGTTCATAGGTTCTTTCATCGCCCATCACGCCCACACTATAAACAGGCAATAGAATTGCTCCCGCTTGCCAAACTTCGTTGTATAAACCATGATCCTTGAGTGACTGGATCCAGATATGATCGGCCTCCTGCAAGAGCTGCACCTTCTCGGGTGTGATATCGCCCAAAATTCGAATGCCCAGCCCAGGTCCCGGAAACGGATGACGCTCGAGTATAAAGGAGGGAATATCAAGTGCGCGTCCAACTCTGCGCACCTCATCTTTGAACAACAATCGCAATGGCTCAACAACCTGCAACTTCATATAGTCGGGCAAGCCGCCTACGTTGTGGTGACTTTTTATGGTTTGCGATGGTCCTCCGCTGTGAGAGACGGATTCAATAACATCAGGGTAAATGGTTCCCTGCCCCAGCCATCGCGCAGCCTCATGCTTCTTAGACTCTTCGTCAAACACTTCAATGAATGCTTTACCAATGGCCTTTCGCTTCAACTCAGGGTCTGATACTCCGCCCAATGCTGAATAGAAACGATCGGATGCATCGACTCCTGTCACATTCAATCCAAGATGCTTGTAGCTCTCGAGCACTTGCTCATATTCATTCTTCCTGAGCAATCCGTTATCTACAAATATGCAATGTAAATTATTGCCAATGGCGCGTTGAATGAGCACTGCGGCAACGGTAGAATCGACACCACCGCTGAGGCCCATGATTACAACGTCATTGCAAAGCTTCGATTTAAGATCGTTCACTGTTTCATCGACAAATGAAAGCGGCGTCCAGTCTTGCGAACAGCCGCAAACATCCACAACAAAATTTCGCAGCAATTGCGTTCCATCGAGACTATGATATACTTCCGGATGAAACTGCACCCCAAAGGCCCGCACATCTGTGCGCTCATAACCGGCAACTTTTACATCGGCAGTAGAACAAACCACGCGCGAATTGGGACCTGCATCGACAATCGTATCGCCATGAGACATCCATACTTGAGAATCGGCAGGGATATTTTTGAATAAAATGGAAGTTTCGTCGCGAGAAACCAGATGTGCTCTTCCATACTCACGATGTGTTGAACGCACCACTTCACCACCATTTTGCGCTGCCAACAATTGAGCGCCATAACATATTCCCAGCACCGGATAACGCCCCAGAATAGGCGATAAATCGGGCTTGGCAGCACCTTCCTGGTGAACCGAAAAAGGACTACCCGAAAGAATTACCCCTTGAATTGAATCGGTAAGAGCCGGTATTTTATTCCACGGATGGATTTCACAATAGATATTTAACTCGCGCACTCTGCGCGCGATTAGCTGAGTAACTTGAGAGCCGAAATCGAGGATGAGAATGGATTGGTGCATAGGGCGAAATTACGTCGGGCAATTGGCGTGAAATACCACTATGGAAATGTTGTGAAGAAAATTAATCAACGATTTCCAAGTAATGTGAAAAGCGTTGCACCTTCGGCTCATGTTGGAAAACTTGCAAAACAAACGCATCAAGCTAGCATCTAAAAGTCCTCGCAGGCAGCAACTGCTCCAAGGGCTTGGGCTTACGTTCGACGTCTGGTCAAAAGAAGTTGATGAAACCTATCCCAATCATCTGCAGCAAGAGCACATTCCCCTTTTTCTGGCGTCTAAAAAAGCCGATGCATTTCGCGAAGAGTTACATCATGGGGATGTTTTGATTACAGCGGATACCATTGTATGGGTAGACGGACAAGTGCTGAACAAACCGGAAGACAGGGATGACGCAATTCGCATGATAGGCCTCCTCAATGGCAAAACGCACGACGTGTATACCGGCGTATCGATTGTTTCGAAAGAAAAGTCTGAAGTACTTTGGGATAGAACCCGTGTACACTTCGCCCGGTTGACCACACAAGAAATTGAACACTACATCGACAACTATTCACCCTTCGATAAAGCGGGCTCGTATGGCGCACAAGATTGGATTGGACTGGTAGCCATTGATCGTTTGGAAGGATCCTACTTTAATGTCATGGGATTGCCTGTGCATAAGGTCTATCAGGCGCTGAAGTTGTTTTAATGAAACATGCACCGAACACCAATCACGTGTCGAACCAAGCTGGTAATACTGGATGTGTAGTAATTGTCCGGATCGCTTCCGATAAGGTTATTCCAACCGTGTGAATAATACAACTCGAGACGCATCACGCTTTTATCGTTCGAAAAAGGATAGCCGATAAAAACATCCGTATTGATATTAGTTGATCGCAGCACCGGCTGCAATTCACTGAGCATTTTCACGGCCAAAACAGGACGCAGTGACAATCCAAATTCAGGTTTAGCCTTCGGTCGCGGAAACGTCTTTGTGCGAAAAGAAGAGTAGATCCACGAAACCGGAAACTCAACGGTCATTGGAAAAACCTTTCGCATCGTGGTTCGGCTATTACCAGCAGGATACTCAATGGACATGGGAAGGAAAAAAGCTTCGACAGCCGGTCTGACGATTGATTTTTTACCGATGTACAAATTGTAACAAAAACCGGCCAGCAAACCAACTGAATTGGAAAGCTTCGGAGAGACGTTGAACTCTTCTATTGTCTTCGACTCCATTCTTCCCAGCGAATAAGCTCCGCCAATGTAAAGCCCAAGATCCTTAGAGCCCCGAACTCGTGTGCTGTCCTTATCAGCAGCTATAAGGCTTCCGAAGCAGCAAGCCAGAAATACGATTGCGAGTAATGTTGCGCGCACTTGAATGTTCTTCAAAAGGTATTATTCAACTATAAAGTCTTTGTCGCTGAGTTTCGGATTCACTCGCATTTCCGTGAAGTTGAACTCCATTGATTGCGGACCTGCCGATTGTGTGAATTTTGAAGGATACTTCAATGTGCGGGTTTGCTTACCATCGGGCACGTTGACAGAAGCATAGTCGGTGTAGCGCGTTTCAGCAAGAACGGCCTCTTCGCCTTCACCCTGCATAGTGGTCGACATCAACTTCAAGCCCGACTTAACACTGTAGTAGTCAGTTGCCACTGAGCCGGTCGACTTTGTGACTTCCACCACATAGGCATCTTCTTCATCAACCTTTCCAACTCCCTTCAATACAGCCTTCGCACCGTACTTCTCATAATTGGCTTCTACAAGCATATCGATTTGCATCTTGATATCGACTAGCTCATCGGCTTCCATAGGCATTTTCGCACCCATTTGAACATTAATACCCTTAGTGCCATCGAAAACTTGCTTCATCATTTCATTTCCGTTCATAGAAATGGAGTTGAGCAATTTGCTGTTGTCCTTCACCTTGAGTGAAACATTGAGTGCCATTGGTCCGAGTTTCATTTCACCCACTTGCTCGTACGACTTTACAAGAGCAAATGCTTCCTTACCGCCCATGGCAGTTACATATGCATCGATTACCGTCTGCAGGTTCACGCCCTCCGGAACCGGCTTCATATCTGAGAAAGGAGTTCCATCAGCGTTCAAGATATCGACTTTACCAGAGGCAGCAAATTTGGCGAGTTTATCGGCCACCTCGCGGTTACCTACCACTGTGATATAGGCATTTGATGGACGGAGCACTCGCTTAGCCATTGCCTGCACATCAGCCACGGTAACGGCATTTAGTTTCTGCAAGTAGGTTTCGTAGAAGTCCTTTGGCAGTTTATACTTTTCGATGTTGAGTGCGAAGTTGGCAATGGTTTGCGGGCGCTCGAGTGAGCGAGCAAAACTTCCGGTCATGATATTCTTGACGGTTTGAAGGGTGCTGTCGGCAACAGGCTCCTTTACCAAACGATCCATTTCGAAGAGAATTTCGGTAACGGCACTATCGGTAACGGCGTTGCGCACACTGGCTCCAGCGCTGAATGCTCCAATTACATCATCGGGAGAAATACTCGAGTACGAACCATACGTATACGCCTTGTCTTCACGCAAATTTTGCATCAGGCGAGTTTGGAAACCGCTTCCACCCAAAACGTTGTTGAGCACGCTGGCAACAATAGCATCCTGAGTGCCCGGCTTCAGATTGATTGGATAGGTAACATCGATTACGCTCTGCACAGCTCCTGCAAGCGGCACAAAGGCCACAACGTTTCCTTGTGGTTCGCGCGGGGTTGGATAAGTCAATTCACGAACATCTTGCTTCTTCCAGCTACCGAAGTATTTATTTGCCTGCGATTGGGCTTGCTCAAAGGTGATATCACCTACCACCACCAGGTACGCAACGTTGGGTCGGTAAAAATTCTGGTAGTATGATTTTAGATCGTCTGTAGTTATTGCTTTAAGAGAAGCTTCCGTCAGAGACTCGCCATAAGGATGTTTTGCACCATACTTCATGACGTTTCCGATTTTGTCGGACATTGAGTTCGGGTCGGTCTTCTCATTAGCCAAGTTAGAAAGTTGCTGTTTACGACTCTTC
>JAIYBR010000228.1 GCA_027488435.1 Flavobacteriales bacterium | reverse complement strand
TGCCAAGAATAAGGGCAATGAAAGCGAGCAAGCCTAGACTGACAGATGAGCGAAACGTCGTTGTATTCATTCTAATTGCTCGCTGAATTTGTGTTTCTTATGTTGAGCCAGGAATCATTTGAAATTACACTTTTAGTCGTTCCCTGGTTTCGAATCTAAGTTTTAGATGGTTCAATATTAAGTAAAAAATGGGACTATGCATGAGCCGTCAACGCTGCACTGCGTCGTGCTTCCGAAGGAGATTCATGTTTACTCAGCCGTTGAATCAATACTACACTTACTGTGGGAGCAGAATCAGTGGTTGGAAAAGAATGTGAAGAATAGGAAGTGAGTGCCCTCCACTTAGTGTGGTTTTAGGAATAATCGAAACAATGATTATATCCACGACAAACTTGGAATTATCAATGAAGAATTGCACGACGAGAACTTGCTAACCAGGAAAAGAAGTGCTCTATTTCATTGACACTATCTTTTACTCTAATGAACGATTCTGGAAGTCATGAAGGCCAGTCTAATAATGCTCTTCGAAATATACCCAACAAAAAAAGGCCAACTCAACGTTGGCCTTTTTCATTTCTATTTCATTGAAGATTATCTCTGCACAAACGGCAACTTCGTCACCACGCCTTTGATGGCCTTTCCGCGGATGTTCACGAGAATCTCAGAGCCGGGCTTGCTTTGCGCAGTGGGCACATAGGCCATACCGATGGGCTTATTGAGCGTTGGGCTTTGTGTGCCGCTGGTGACAACGCCAATAATGTTCATGTCGGCGTCTACCACTTCATAGCCATGACGCGGAATACCGCGATCGATTAATTCGAAGCCGACCAACTTGCGGGCTGTACCTTGCTCCTTCTGTGTTTTGAAGCGATCACTATCGATGAAGTCTTTGGTGAATTTGGTTATCCAACCCAAACCCGCTTCCATGGGTGAAGTGGTGTCGTCGATGTCGTTGCCGTACAAGCAGAAGCCCATTTCCAAACGCAGGGTATCGCGGGCGCCCAAACCGATGGGTTTGATGCCGAACTCTGCACCGGCTTCCATCACGGCATCCCACATTTTCTCGGCAACCGAATTCGGGAAGTAGATTTCACAACCGCCTGCCCCGGTGTAACCTGTGGTCGAAACGATGATGTTGTCGCAACCGGCAAACATGCCTCGCTGTACGGTATAATATTCCATACCAATCAGCGGCATGTCGGTCAACTTCTGCATGGCTTCCAACGCCTTCGGGCCTTGCACCGCGAGCAACGAGGTTCCCTCGCTGTGATTCTCGAGTGTTGCGCCGAATGAATTATGACTCGTTATCCACGCCCAGTCCTTGTCGATGTTAGAAGCATTCACCACCAACATATACAACTCCTCGCTGAATCGATACACGAGCAGATCATCTACAATACCGCCTTTGCCGTTGGGCATGCACGAATACTGCACTTTGCCATCCACCAACTTCGAAGCGTCGTTAGTCGTCACACGCTGAATCAAATCCAATGCACCCGGACCACTCACCCAAAACTCACCCATGTGGCTTACGTCGAACACTCCAACCGAATTGCGCACGGTGTTGTGCTCTTCAATCAGCCCTGAGTATTGAACAGGCATATTGTAGCCCGCAAACGGAACCATTTTGGCGCCGAGTCGCTCGTGAACGTGGCTCAGAGCTGTGTTTTTGAGTGTGGTATTCATTTCCATGAGGCAATATTACTGATGAAAGCTAAAAATCTGATGAATTCTCTACGTCATGAAGATTTATTTCCTGCCGTTGTAAATACCTTACAATCTGCCCAAGCTTCTTTGCGCAAAACAAAGAACAATGGCTATCATGAATCTCTCCTTCTTACACGCACCCAAGGCGACACCGTCCTTCAGCGCGTCACAACAACTCATCGACATTCTACACATCAATGGATTTTCGGAAGTTCCGGGTATGGGTGGAAAGAGTATGCACCTGGCGGAACGGTTTATTTCCGGACGCAATTATTACTTCAGAAATCGCGGTCAATGCACTGTCAATTTTTTAAAGGACGGTCGTGTGCACGTTCTCAGCGGGCCCATTGCCATTTGGAATTTGCATGACCACCTGTCTTATCATGAGCTCACTGTATTGCTTGCCTTCTCTGCCATGAGCGAAGAGCACCAGGAGTGCATGCGCAACTTTATGGGGCCACGATGCTCGCGCTACAACGAGGTTTTGGAGCACTTACCTTCCTTTCAGGTCGATTGGAAAACAGCATTCCTTATGGCGATGTCGACAATCACCGTGTATGGTGACTAATCTGTTCGAGTAATCACATATCAACAATCCGTGCCTAATTCTCTTCATCGCCATGTTGTATTGAAATATCTCTTATTCTTGTGAATCAGTTTCCAACTTTACAAGAATTTTACTCTCTATGAAAAAGTTATTCTTTGCAGCTGCTCTTCTTGCTAGCGCAATTACTCAGGCCTCTGACGTTCGTTTGGTTGTTCAGGAAATGAACAGCGCCGGCGCTTCACATGGTCGCACATTTCGTGTGTACGCAGTGATGCCTTCTGCCAATCATACGCTTCAGGTAGTTTATGGCGACGTATCGAACCCACTGCGCATCGAATCAACTGCACCGTTTTATCAGAACCAATATGCCGCTTTCAGTGCGGCAGGTATTTCAGACGTTACGCTGGAAGCGAGTCCGGAGGCTCACTTCGACTCATGGATAACGTTGGGTTATGAAAATAACGACGGCAACTCCATGTGGGATTTGGGAGTTAACTTCTCTGCGTTTGATAATGGCGGTTCCATCTTAACTGACAACGGTGGCTGGTTCTTGACCCCGAATGATGAGAAGTGTAATCCCAATGCGGATGGATTGATACTACTCGGCCAGTTTACATCGCAAGGCGAAATAAGCGGGACACTGAATCTACAGGGTCTTGATGCAGACGGACGCATGTGGCGCAAGCAGGGCTTACGTTTCAATACGACCAATTGCGATGTATTCGGTTGCACCGACAATAAAGCCAGCAATTTTAATCCAATGGCCGTCTTTAACGATGGCAGTTGTGTCGGAGGAAATTGTATCGCGAAACCAACCGATCTGACTGAGGGAGCGTCTGGTTGGGCTGTATTCCCAAATCCTATTCGCGAGAATCTTATAAACGTTCAGTTGAATGGTTTCGAAGTTAACCCTGGTGCTACGCTTGATATTCTCGATGCTAAAGGCAGTTTGGTTGGTTCGTTTGTCGTGGGAAAAACGGCAAGTCAGAATGGCAATCGCATTACCATTGACCAGTCGCTGAAGAGCGGAACTTACCAAGTTGTTCTTCAACAAAACGGTAAGCGCGAAACGAAGACCATTGTGGTGCAATAGCCTCGAATTCGCTCAGAGACCGGACCGTTCCGGAGGTGATTAGCCGAAAGAATCCTAATCACGGAGGCGGGTTAAGGAGAGACTGAGTAACCGAGAGAATCCGAAACGCGGTAACCGATCGAAGCCAAGGTTAAGTGAAATAAAAAGAGCCGCTCGTTAGCGGCTCTTTCCTTTTGCCACACCCGGTTGAAAGCGTGTCGGTGACTCTAACTAACCTTAACCAACCGAAAGCGATAATTCCAAATTGGTTTGTTCGCCATGGGCTTTCAACCAGTCTTGGATTTTCGACTGCATGCGCTGAAGCTCTTTGATGCGCTGCTCGCGCATTTTGATTTCTTCCACGTTGCTCAGTCGACTGATTTTATCTTCATGAAACTTAACCTTCACTTCGATCATTCCGCGAATGATTGAAGCAGCGTCGCCGCTATAGAACACTCCATCAGCGAGTTTCATTTGAATCGATTCTACTGTTTCTTTCATGACTATAGTTTTTATTGTCCTTGACCAAGCGAGTATGCCGCCTTACCGTCGAACGCGTACAGATTCTCTGTCTTGATGGCATCAATACCATGACTAAAAGCCAGCTGCAGAAGGGTTATCACCTCCTCGTTGGAAATAGTCTTGCCTTCCTCTGGTTTGAAACGGCAGCGCCAGTGGTCGGTGCAGAACGTTTCCTTGAAGCCTTGCGGCCATACTTTGATACCGCGATTTGTAATCATCGAAAGCTTCACTTTCTCATTATTAAGAGCTTTCAGTTTGTCGGCCAACTGATCAGCCTCTTCCCCACTCCAATGCACGAATACATCGACACCAACCAACTCCTTCTTACCAGCCGACTTACGCTTGTATTTAGGTAGGTTCAACGGCGCGTCCTTAGCATAAGTAACAGGCTTCAATCGGAGCGGTTGTTTGCCTAGGTTAGCGATAACGGCCTGGGCAAACTCCTTAGTGCCAACTTTACGAGAGCTAACGCCTTCCTTGAAGATATCATAAGTATGTATGCCATCCTCAATAGTACGCAACCACGCATTTTGAATCTTCTCTGCGACTTCGGTCTGACCGATGTGGCAAAGCATCATGATAGCGCCTTGCAATAGCCCCGAAGGATTTGCAACATCTTGCCCTGCTCGGCGCGGAGCCGAACCGTGGATGGCTTCAAACATGGCACATTCCTCACCGATGTTGGCAGAGCCTGCAAGACCAACAGATCCTGCGATTTGAGCAGAGATATCTGAAAGCACATCGCCGTAAAGATTGAGCGTTACAATGACATCGAATACTTCAGGCGTATCGGCCATCTTAGCTGCGCCGATATCAATAATCCAGTGCTCGTTCTCGATCTCCGGATACTCCGCAGAAATCTCATCAAATACCTGATGGAACAGACCATCCGTTTGCTTCATAATATTGTCTTTCGTGAAGCAGGTCACTTTCTTACGACTGTTTACCCGGGCGTATTCGAAGGCGTAACGTACAATCTTCTCGCAGCCCGGACGGCTTATCAGTTTAAGACATTGAATAACTTCATCGGTTTGCTGGTGTTCGATTCCAGCGTATAAATCCTCTTCGTTCTCACGTACGATGACGATATCCATGTGAGGATGCTTAGTTGCAACGAAGGGATGAAGACTTAGGCATGGACGCACATTCGAGTATAAGCCCAGGAATTTACGTGTCGTTACGTTCAAGCTCTTGTATCCGCCGCCTTGAGGCGTAGTGATTGGTGCTTTGAGAAACACCTTGTTGCGACGAATCACGTCCCATGAATCGGCGGCAATACCGGAAGTATTGCCCGAGAGATACACCTTCTCTCCTACCTCGATTTCTTCTGTTTCGATTTGAGCTCCCGCTGCTGCAAGAATGCGCAGTGTAGCTTCCATGATTTCGGGTCCAATGCCGTCACCCTTGGCGATCGTTACTTTTTGTTTCATGTATTGATTTTGTGTGCAAAAGTGAAATTCAGGCCTCGTGCATATTATTTATATTTACCACTCATTTCATAAAATTATTTTATGAACTATACGCTCAACCAATTACGAATATTTACCCAAGTGGTGAAAAGCGGCAGTATTAGCAAAGCTGCAGAGGTGCTGGATTTGACACAGCCAGCGGTATCGATTCAACTCAAGAACTTGCAGCGCCATTTTGATGAACCCCTCACAGAGACGATACAAAAGCGTCTGCACATTACGCCGTTTGGTCGCGACATTGCACGAGCCGCGGAAAACCTAATACAAGAAGCACAAGGAATTAGTCAAAAAACCAAAGCACAACAAGGCAAACTCAGCGGACAGTTGCGTATTTCAGCCGTTTCGACCGGTAAATATGTGATACCCTATTTCTTGTCGTCATTCCTTGCCGAACATCAGGATATTGAATTAAGCCTGGATGTTTCTAACAAGCAAGGAGTGCTTGGCCATTTGCGTGAGAACGAAATTGATTTTGCATTGGTCTCTACAACTCCGAAAAATGCAGTTCTTATTTCTGAAGACCTTATGCGTAATGAACTTTTCCTGGTGGCATCGAGCGAAATGCACATTCCCCGATCACGCACACAGCATGATTTATTGCGAAGGCTGACTCTTATATTTCGCGAAGACGGATCGGCAACAAACCAGGCGATGAATCAATTTCTGAAAATCAATGATATCAAGGTGTTTCGAAAAATTCAGCTCACCTCCAATGAAGCCGTAAAGCAGGCTGTGATAGCCGGATTGGGAGTTTCCATTTTACCCATGATCGGTATCCGTCATGAAATAGCTGCCGGTCGATTGAAGATTATACCTATCAAAGGTCTTCCCCTCAAAACCACCTGGCGCCTTGTGTGGCATCGAGATAAAAAACATACCCCCGTTGCCGCGGCTTTTTTGGAGCATGTGCGAAAGCACAAGGCGGAGATTGTGGGGAAATGGTTTGGGTGAAGCGGCCAACCCTGTTACAGAAGAAACCCATTAAGCGTTAACAGTCTGCGCTTGTTAATATCTGGCAAGTATGAAGTATGAAGTGCGAAGTATCTGTGGCCAGTACTTTGTACTTCGTACTTCAAATTAAGAGCTTATCCATTACTCGCCAGCCTTGGAATGGCATCAATTGCTGCTCAACGTTTAAAATTGACAAGAAGCGCAGCTTCAACAAAAAGAACGCGCCTTTCGGCGCGTTCTAAATTTTCGATTAGGTGGACGCGCTGCAGCGCGTCCTGACCTGTATAATTGTGAGAGTGCGGTGTGGCTTTTAGAAGGCGCCCACTTAGTAATAGATATTCCTGCGCACCTTCGCTACGTACTTCGCAAGGCGAATCACCTGCTTGGTATAGCCGAATTCGTTGTCGTACCAAACGTAAAGCACCACGCCTTTGCCGTCGGGCGAAACGATGGTAGCCTGCGAGTCGAACACCGAGCAGCAGTCGTTGCCAACGATGTCGGAGCTCACCAATTCTTCGCTAATGCTGTAGTAGATCTGGTTTACCAAATCGCCTTCCAACGCGCTCTTGCGAACGGTTGCGTTAACGGCGTCGAGCGTAGTCTCTTTGTTGAGGTATACGTGGATAATCGCGAGCGATCCATTTGGGGTTGGTACGCGAACCGCGTTGGCTGTAAGCTTGTCTTTCAACTCGGGAATCACCTTGGTTACTGCCTTACCTGCACCGGTTTCCGTGATGACCATATTCACTGCTGCACTGCGTCCCCGGCGGCTCTTCTTGTGCATATTGTCGAGCAGGTTCTGGTCATTGGTATAGGCATGCACCGTTTCGATGTGCCCCTTGTCGATGCCATACGCATCGTGGATGCTCTTTAGCACAGGACAAATCGCATTGGTAGTGCAGCTTGCTGCCGAGAAGATAGTCTCGTTCTCGATGTCTAAATCGCGGTGGTTAATGCCATACACAATATTGGGAACCTCCTTGCCGGGTGCTGTGAGAATTACCTTCTCCACTCCCTGGGCCTTGAGGTGAATGCTCAATGCATCGCGGTCTTTAAATACACCGGTGTTGTCAATCAACAGGGCGTTATGAATGCCATAGGCTGTATAGTCGATAGCTCCCGGATCTTTCGCGCCAATCATATGAATGCGCTGACCATTTACAATCATGCACTTATTCTCATAGTCCACATCTACGGTGCCTTTAAAGCGTCCGTGTACCGAATCGTTTTCAAACAACGCCGCGCGCTTTTTGATGCTCAAATCGTCGTCTTCGCGAGTAACAATGGCACGCAAGCGCAACTGTTGTCCCTTGCCTGCCTGTTTCACAAGTTCACGAGCAGCTAATCGACCAATACGTCCGAAGCCAAACAATACCACATCGCGCGGCTCGATGTCGGCTCCTTCCTCTTGCATGAAGTTGCGGAGTTTTTCCGATAAAAATTCTGTTTGATTCTTGAAGTGATCGCGCTCGGCGAGCCATTCGCTGGCTAGTTTACCGATGTCGATCTTGGCCGGAGCCAGTGCCATTTCATACAGACCACGCGCCAGGTCGGCCGTGTCGAAAATGGAAATGGGTTTGCCTACCACTTCAGCTGCGTACTTGTGCAGACGCATGATTTCGGTGGCGCTGATATCCACCATGTGGTTGCGAAACAACACGAGCTCGATGCTCTTGTCGAACAGCAGTTTTCCTACCGAATTGAGCAGGTCGACCGCCGCTTTTTCTTGGTTCACATACACCTTCAGTTCATTGCTGTAAGTGTCGCTGGCCATCATGTTTTGTGACATTGTAATGATTTTTAAGTTTGAAAAAGGAACACATTCCACGAGGGTTCATTGACTCGGGGTGGCAAAGGTAATTCGGAACCTTTATTGGGAATAAATTTTCGAGACTTCATTTAATATCAACCGTATGGATTTTCTTTGCAGGTTGTATGCGGAATCAACTCTTATTACTTCTATTCAGTTTACTCAGTGTTTGCTCGACAGGACAATCTGTCGAACAAGCAACGAAAACCACTGATTCCTTGCAGGTTCAAACCCAATCGAGAGGCAAAATGGGTGCACGCTGGCACATGCAGCCACATTCACCTTTTAAAGCGACGGTACTTGCCGTGGCTCTGCCTGGTGCAGGACAGATTTACAACGGAATAGCCAAGGACGGTTCCATTTTCAAGAAGTACTGGAAAGTACCGCTTGTGTGGGCGGCTCTGGGCACATGTGTATACTTTATCGATCTAAATACGCGTGAGTACAATGTATTCAGGCGACAGTATGTAGCCGCTGCAGATAACAATCCCAGCACGGTGCCTACGCTAAGTGATAACGCATTATACCTGAATGACGGTATGGAGTATTACCGCAGAATGTTGGACATCAGCTATATGAGTTTGGCCGGTGTTTATATTCTCCAGGCGATTGATGCCAATGTTGACGCGCATCTTTTTTATTACGACATCAGCAATGATCTTTCACTGCGCTGGCATCCATCCTATTTCATAGCAGGCAGCCGCAATCATGGACTTGGTCTCACACTTGAATTTTAAACCGACATGAAAGTTGCATTGATTGGTTATGGTAAAATGGGAAAGGAGATTGAGCCAATTTTGCTTCAACGCGGCCATACCATTACGCTGCGCTCTTCACGAAATACACCTTTTGTAGCTTCAGATCTTTCAGATACAGATGTTGCCATTGAGTTTACTGAACCCGGCGCTGCGGTCGACAATATCTTTAAATGCTTCGAAGCACATGTGCCCGTTGTCGTGGGCACAACTGGTTGGTATGCGCGCATGCCGGAAGTGACTGCGGAATGCTCAAACCTCCAAGGCGGATTGTTCACCGCTTCTAACTTTTCCATTGGAGTGAATATCCTTTTTAGAATCAACCAAGAGCTTGCGCGCATTATGAGCGATGTTGATGAATACACGCCATCGATGGAGGAAATTCATCACACAGCCAAACGTGATGCTCCGAGCGGCACAGCTATCACACTCGCTGAAGGTATTTTGGAGAACTATCCTGCCTATGGTGGATGGATAAACGAGCCGACAAATGATACAAACAAATTGAGCATTATATCGAAGCGAGAAGGCGAAGTTCCCGGCACACACATCATTCGCTATACATCGGGCGTTGATGAGCTGCAACTCGTTCATCAGGCATTCAATCGAAAAGGATTTGCCTTAGGAGCAGTGAAGGCTGCCGAGTTCATGAAGGGGAAAAAAGGAGTTTTCGGAATGGGCGATTTATTGAACATGGTCAAGTAAAGCCAAGCCTCTGATGCATTGAAATTTTTAGCGATGCGATGGTGCCATGTTGTTTGAGATTTTCAATTCAAATTGGCCACCCATTTTTTTGCAGCCTAGAACATCATAGCTATACACTGGACATCTTTACTCCCACGCTTCACTCATCGAATAAATAAACAACACAGTCTTCGAGGCCAATATGTGCAGTTACTTTCTTTGTAAGATCCCAACAAACCTCCTCCTGCGACATCGTATGGGTGAGCGATGTTGTGAAGGATTCAATGATATGAATGAGGCGCTTCATGAAGTGAAATGTACGGCTGCAATATTCAACTCTTATTTTCTGCCCAACTTGAATCCAAGCCAACCCATGGGGAAATAGGCCAACACCAAATCGGTCGCATTAAACCACAGGGGGCTGGGGAGTTCCATGACCATCTGCAATCCGCTCACAAAAAAGAGGGCACTCACAATCATGGCAAGCTGCAAATGACGTGAAGCGGCGAAGCGCGCTATAAGTCCAGCTGCGACAAACGTACCTATTGCGTGGGCTAGCAAAGGAAAAAGAAAATGCATCGGACTCATTAGAGGCATACCTGCAGCCAGTCCTTCCATGGTTGTAAGATCAACACCGGAAGGAGGTGGCACAACACTTCCGCCGAGCATAACGATGGCCATATTCACACTTGCTCCCACAAAAGCT
The DNA here is from genome assembly GCA_027488435.1 of Flavobacteriales bacterium. Classification (GTDB taxonomy): domain Bacteria; phylum Bacteroidota; class Bacteroidia; order Flavobacteriales_D; family Sanyastnellaceae; genus JAIBBG01. The sequence goes on along the minus strand of JAIYBR010000228.1, from coordinate 3,016 downwards.
CCGCAAACTGTGATAAGAATGTTTTTCAGTATTGGGTTCATTGAAATTGTTTTGGTGAAACTAATAACATTCAATTTTCTGAAAAAAAACAGTTAGAAATTTTCGAGCTTTTGACGATAAACATTGAAGAATTTCGATTTCACTACTCAGTTTGTTTAAGTTTTTTTCACTTTCTCCAAACAAAATACAACTTCCGGTTGTTCTACATCCGGATTTGGTCAAAATGATTGTCCAAACCGGAGTCACCGAAAATCCTTAAGAGTAGGCTTAACAAAATTCAATACCAAATGGAGCATTTAACTATTGCTAGCGACAATTATGTTGCGTTTACCTTCTTTATCGGAACGATGGCAATGATGGCGGCTTCCGTGTTTTTCTTTTTCGAACTGAACAACACTTCCCCAAAGTGGAGAACCTCGGTTCTTGTTTCAGGTCTCATCACTTTCATTGCGGCCGTGCATTATTATTACATGCGCGGTTACAACTTGGAAACCGGTGAGTCACCAACGTTCTTTCGTTATGTAGACTGGATCCTCACGGTTCCATTGATGTGCGTAGAGTTCTACCTCATCACGAAGAAAGCAGGTGCGAAAATGTCGTTGTTGTGGAAATTGATTTTCGCTTCATTGGTAATGCTTGTAACCGGTTACTTCGGTGAAACTATCGACCGTGGCAACAGCGTTATGTGGGGTGTTCTTTCAGGAGCAGCATATTTCTACATCGTTTACCTAATCTGGTTTGGCGAAGTGAAGGCACTTGCTCAAAATGCAGGTCCAAATGTGGCTCGTGCAACCCGCGTTCTCGCTTGGTTCGTATTGGTTGGTTGGGCAATTTATCCATTGGGTTACATCCTGGGAACTCCAGGTGGTTTGTTCGGTATGCAGCTCGTTTCTGATCCTGCTGCTGCTGCACACTCTATGGATATTGTCTACAACATCGCAGATGCTATCAACAAAATCGGTTTCGGTTTGGTGATTTATAGCTTGTCTAGAAACGCTGAAGACTAATAGTTCAATAATCTTTTGATTGAAAAAAGGGAGGATTCGCACTGGTGATTCCTCCCTTTTTGATTTATAGACATCCCTCTTGTTTACAACTTGAATTCAAATCCAATTCATAGCTACGATTACATCTTCTGCGGAGCCGGTGCTTCTGCGGGACTTGTTATGATTTCTATGCATGAACGAGGACTACTCAATCAAAAACGGGTTTTAATTATTGAAAAGGAGTTAAAGACCTATCGCGACAAAACATTTTGTTTTTGGTCTCAAGAAAATGACGCGATTGAATCAACTCTTCACGACATCATTTCGACTACGTGGCATTCGGCTATTCTGCCCGGAAACATTGATTCTGCGCTTGCCCCATTTCGGTATAACCACGTTTCGAGTCTCGATTTATATCGAAGGGTAGATGAGCTTGTCGAATCGTACGGCTGGCAAAGAATTCAAGGTGAAGTTCTCACGATAACGCAAGAAGCAGACATTTCACATGTCGTTACACACGATGGTGCGTTTTCCGGACAATTAATCTTCGACTCTCGCACACCGGAATACCTGCCTGTTTCCAACGGTGAAACGCACTTGCTTCAAAGTTTCATCGGTTGGCACATCAGACCATTAAAAGGGTTGCTTAACAATGATGGGTTTCGCTTCATGGATTTTGACATAGACCAGAGCGAGTTCACTCAGTTTATTTACACACTTCCCTACCCCGATGGTACACTGCTGGTTGAAGTAACAAGGTTTGGCAGGGAAAGAATTCAAAGTCCGGAAGCAGAGCAAATTTTACACGATTATATTTTACGGAAACTGGGTGACTATACCAAACTGGATGAGGAACAGGGCTGCATACCCATGAGTAATGCAAAGCTGGATTTAGTCGCCCAGAAAAACGTGGTGCAACTGGGGGCTAGAAATTATGCTATTAAATCCAGTACGGGTTATGCGTTTAAAAAAATGTTTCTCCATGCACAATCGATTGCTAACTCAATCGCTCATGGAGAATCTCCTTTCGTTCATAATACAAGTCATGCGCACGTGCAATCGGGCCGATTTGCATTTTACGATCGTCTTCTGCTCGATATACTTCATCGTAACCCGCAAGAGGGGAAGCGAATTTTCATCTCGCTTTTCAAGAAAACATCCGTCCCTACGGTTATGAAATTCTTGGATGAGAAAACATCACTTCGAGAGGAGCTCTTCATTTTCGCAGGCCTGCCTATTGTGCCTTTTCTAAAGTCTCTTTGGAGTCACATTACTTCGTCCATCTCATTTCGTCCAATCGTGATCACCATACTTGCCCTGTTACTTCTGGTATTACCTTGGCAGAGCGAGATAACTTCGAGTATCAGTTCTGTTTTACTCATAGGTGGATTATTCCTTGTCGGAATTCCTCATGGAGCGGTCGACCATCTCATCGAAACAAAGCAATGGAACGTAAAGAGGATGCCTCTTTTCATCCTGCAATACGTATCGATCGGCGCGCTCATGTACCTCGTCTGGATACTATCACCCACGACGGGGTTGGTTCTTTTTCTTCTATACTCAGCTTGGCACTTTGGTCAGGCCGACGGATCATTATGGCGGTTAAATACCCTGCAGTCTTTTGAATGGGGATTATCACTGCTGACGTTCATTCTTGCCAGCCACCTGGATGAAACAAACGAAATCCTCCAGGCGATGGGTACAATTCCTATCACGTTCTCCTTGCCGTGGTGGTCTCTTTTACCCTGGGCAGGCTGGTTTGTTTTCAAACGCAATGCACCCGGAACAATCACAGTTTGCTGGATTATACTATGCAGCCAATTGCCTTTGCTGATTGCCTTTGGTCTATACTTCATAGGTCAACACAGTATAACGGGATGGAAGCACATCCAAAAACATCTTCAAATGAGCAGTAAAGCAATCTGGTTGCATGCATTGCCATTTCATGCGGGAGCGTGGATGTTGCTCTTACTTTTCTTCCTCCTGCAGCCTACCGAAATGTCGGGCTCATCTTCTTCATGGGGTGTTTT
>JAIYBR010000219.1 GCA_027488435.1 Flavobacteriales bacterium | reverse complement strand
TTCTTTGATCCACTGAATATTGTCGGCCATCTGTTGCTGGATCTCACTCGGTGCTGAACGCATCATCTCAGTGAGTACTTCTTCTGCGATGCGATCTGTGCGCTCCAAATCTTCGGGCTTGCCACTGCAACACACCCAACGAAACGGTCCGAAGCCGTAGTCGAAACACATCGGCCCTAAGATGTCTTGCACATAGCTGGGATATTTAAACTCGCGTGGCTTGCGGCCTTTGCGCTGTTCTTCGCTAGCCATCACATCTGCACCTGCACGCGATGACTCAAGCAAAAATGCATTACCGTAGTCGAAGAAATACATGCCCTTCGCAGCGTGCTTGTTTACCGCTGCAGCATGGCGTCGCAATGTTTCTTGCACTCGCTTCTTAAACTCTTCGGGCTGCTTGGCCATCATGCGGTTGCTCTCTTCATACGAAATTCCAACCGGATAATATCCGCCTGCCCATGGATTGTGAAGCGATGTTTGGTCGCTTCCCAGATGCACCGTAATGCCTTCCGCATCGAACTTCTCCCACACATCGACAATGTTGCCGATGTAAGCAAACGAGGTCACTTTGTTATTCGCCATTGCTTCACGCACCGCGTTGCTCAAGTCGTCCAGATTGTCGGTAATAACATCCACCCATCCTTGTTCGTGGCGTTTGTATGCTGCCTTCGGATTCACTTCAGCGGTTACCGAAACAACGCCTGCAATGTTGCCTGCCTTGGGTTGAGCACCGCTCATACCACCAAGGCCTGCGGTTATAAACAGAATCGGATCGGTGGCTTTCATGCCACGCTGTTCGCGCATGCGGCGCGCGGCGTTCATCACCGTGATGGTCGTGCCATGCACAATGCCTTGCGGGCCAATGTACATGTATGAGCCCGCTGTCATCTGTCCGTATTGTGTTACACCCAACGCGTTGAATTTCTCCCAATCATCGGGCTTCGAGTAGTTGGGTATCATCATGCCATTTGTTACTACTACACGCGGAGCGTCTTTGTGTGAAGGAAACAATCCAAGTGGATGTCCGCTATACATCACCAACGTTTGATCTTCACCCATCTCGCTTAAGTATTGCATGGTGAGAAGGTACTGCGCCCAGTTCTGAAAAACACCGCCGTTGCCGCCATAGGTGATGAGCTCATGCGGGTGCTGCGCGACGCGCGGATCGAGATTGTTTTGTATCATGAGCATGATAGCAGCCGCCTGCTGCGACTTGACCGGATACTGGTCGATGGGGCGCGCATGCATGGCATACGTCGGACGGAAGCGATACATGTAAATGCGGCCAAACACTTCCAACTCATGCTTAAACTCTTCGACTAACGAAGCGTGCAAGTGCTGTGGGAAATAGCGAAGCGCATTGCGCAAGGCCAGTTTCTTTTCATCGGCAGAAAGAATATCCTTTCGCTTCGGTGCGTGATTGATTGCCGAATCATATTCGGGTACGTCAGGCAACGTGGAGGGAATTCCAACTCGAATAGCGTTTTGAAAAATCGATATGTCTTCAGCTAGCGCTGTCGGTGCATCTATATTCATCGGATTGTGTTTGTTGCAAATTTCGGAAACTACAACGAAAACCTTGCAGCACCTTCAACAGTTCAAAAAGAAACAGAGACCGAAGCCGTGAGCAGCCACATGGCAGAGGTTATGGGCGACGCTTCGAGTTGTTCGCCTTTTGCAGACCACAGCCTGCGTGCCTCCACTCTGCACTTCAATTGCTTGATTGGATTGTAATCCAGGTTTACAGACCATCCGCCCGGATTAAGATTTACGGGGGCATCCTTGGTCCTGAAAAAACTTCCGTTATCGTCGCGCACCTGTTCAAATCGGCAAGCGGCCATCCATGTTTTAGCAAAACGTCTACTAATACCTATTGAGTAGCCTACGAAATCTTTTTCCATGGGAACCGACTCGTAATTCAACTCGGTTTGAACGCTCCATTTGTCAGCTATCGGCCATTGCCCGTAGGTGTTGTGATAAGCAGTCACTCGATCGCCAATCTGCCCGACATAATTGGAATAATTGAGTACGCGACCATTGTCTTTGACATGTTGAATTTGCACTCCGAAGGCCGGCCAATTTTGCTTTAAATCAAGGGCAATACTCTGCCACCCATTTAACATCAATACCGCCCAATTCAACCCTGTTTGAGTTTTCCCCGACCAGCGCAAACCGCATTCGTAATATGGAGTGTTTTCAGCGAGCAAGCCACGTGTTAGATTCATTTGATCTTCACCGATATTGGTTTCCATGCCGATGTGCGATGGCATAATGCCCGCATCAAGCCTTGAATTTTCATGGATCTGAAAACCAAGTGATGCCTCGTAAATATGTCCAACAGCAGTAGGCTCAGCAGCCATGTTTCTGCGCACATAGGTGCCTGCCATTGGCGCAGCAATCAACTGCCAGCGATTGTGTCGAATAGTATACTTAACAAATGCCAGATTTAGCGCCGGAGCATTTTCCGTGTGATTATATAGAAACCCCGGGCGTTCATCGGCACCGCCTTGTTGGGCGCCCCAATACACTTCGGCATAGCCGGAGAATTCAAACGAGGTAGAATCTTGGGATCGCCCTAAAGACGAGACAACTACCAGCGTAATCATGAGTGTCCATGCACAGAGTATTTGCATGGGTCAAATGTAAATATTCACTCCTTGAATTTCCCTGTCCGAATGTCGAATCCATAAGGACAATGGCGACAACCGCTTTGACAGCAATAGCCACGTTTGAGGTGATACTTTTCTGTGAAAACGATGTATCCCTCTTCGGTATAGTAGTAGTCTTCTCCTTCTATTTTTTTTCCTACTGCCATGGCCACACAACAATTATTTATCGGACGGGTTCACGTCGGGTTCAAAATCGAGCGAGATGGAATTCATGCAATAGCGCTTGAAGGTGGGAGGCGGACC
>JAIYBR010000191.1 GCA_027488435.1 Flavobacteriales bacterium | reverse complement strand
CTGTCAGTGAAACAAGACAAGTGTTTGTTTTTCAGTTGTTGGAATATGGATTTGAGTGTGTGATGTGGTAATCGGATTTGGAGGTATTGGGTAAAAAGGGTCATTTGGACTTTTTTGGAATATCTTTATATCACTGTTCACCAACGAGTTTTATCAATGTTAAAACGAAGAATTAGAAATTTTGGAGTGTTCGCTTCTCATCGGTTCATCAATGCAAAATCAATAGATGGGACAGAGGAGTGGTTTAAACTTTCATCCACTTTAGTTACTGGAAGGTATTTCTACAAAAAGTTAAGTTTTGACTCTATCGGGGAAGGTGATTTTTTCTTTGTCTTCAATGTTTGCCAATCAACACTCGTAGATATGGCGGCAAGAAGTAAGCTTTCTTCTCTAATAATTGGTGAGAAACACACCAATGAAAGTGGTGAGGAATCTATTAACCTGCGGCTAATAGCAACCCAAAAGAAACAGGATTGTGAGCTTGGAGCTCTCCTTGATTTCAAGAATGAACCTCTTCTAAGGAATAGCCAGAATCATTTGCTTACGAAAGTGGGAGATTTCGATGTTAGAATTCCTTTTGAGGGTATTCTTGGCAATATGGTAGAGGAAGGACAACGAATTTTCTCGACAGACAGGAATGATGAACGGACATTGGACTTAGTTAATACAATTAATGAATTGCAGGATGAGGTTTTCTTTCAAATAGGTTCAGTCGCTTACTGCAAACGGAGTAGAATAGAACAGATAATTAATGAGATTACGGGTCTCTAAATCTTTATTAGTTGAATCTTGCATGGGGCAGGAGATTGAAAGGAAATTCCTTGTAATCATAAACAAATGGAACCAGGTTTTGAAACCAAAGGAGGAAGAGTATAGACAGGGGTATCTTGTTTCTACTCCTGAAAAAACCATCAGGGTTCGGATTACACCACAAACCGCATATCTAACGATTAAGGGTAAATCAGTGGGTATTTCAAGGCCGGAGTTTGAATATGAAATACCCATATCCGAAGCAACTGATTTATTGGAACAATTTTCAATATCAGAATTACGAAAGGTCAGATACAAAGTCAAACACAACAACCACCTATGGGAGGTTGATGAGTTTTTGGGAAGACAAGAGGGTTTAGTTCTTGCCGAGATTGAGTTGACGGATGAAAGGGAAGAGTTTTCTATGCCTGATTGGGTAGGTCAAGAGGTTTCGGGTGATAGGAGATACTATAACTCGCATTTGGCTGAGGGCTAAAAGGTTTATGACAAGCCTTCAGCAATAAGCTTTGGGTTTTTTGGTTTTTTAGTTGTGAGAAACCATCGTCATCCTAAACAGGTAATCGTTTCGAAGGGGAAGAAAGTACTTGGATTCCACTTTTGCGAACATGCCCCCAATTGTGATGTCTGTTCCTTCTTACATCAACAAGTTTCGATTATCACCTTACCAACGTGGTTGGATGGGCAGGCCATAAGTTACTGCTCTCTTATGGTTGAGATTGTTCCCGAAAATCCCTACATACTCAGCGAGCATGTGAGACTCTACTTGTCGGATGTTTTTGGTTTTTTACCGAAGAGTGCATTACAAAGTCTTCGAAGAAATGAACTAGCGTTAAGCCTTCAATTTCCTTCCAGGACAGATTGGAAGGAGGGTTTTTTCATGAAGGTCAATTTGTTTATGAAGGAAGCCCTGCCCAATGAACTTATACAAGAATTGGGTCTTCACTTCTTTTTGAATAACCTCACCAATCGAGAGGTGCATGCAGAGTTCGGGGTGATAGATAAGTTCGATATTCACTCGACTACTATGAAGGTAAAGGAGGGTAGTGCTATCATAAACGTTTATGACCTGCCTGTTTCTTATCATAGAGATTATTCATTCATGGTCCAATCAGGCATTCAACCCGTTTTCTTGGGTGGGAATGGTAAGGTGTCATCTCCCATTTTCGACTGGATTTTAGAGTATTCGTAAGCTCCCCATTTCTCTGGGAAACGAAGCTGGCTAAAAGGCATTTTTATCTCTTTACTTTTTCAAGGAGGTCAATTACCATTTCCTATAACGATATAGCAATGGATTCACACGAGTTTAATGAGAACAAAAAAGACATCCTGAAAAAGGTAAGTGAGCAGTTAGGACGTAAGCTGTATGATGGTGAAGTTGTAAGTAAAAATGATTACTTCATTCAACTGGAGGAATCAGTCCCCATGTGGAGAAACGAGATACCCGAGTTGAGGATTGAAGTAAATCAGATTTTTACCATAGTCGAGAAAAGCAAGGGTTTCTACTTGAAAATCCAACCATTCATTTCGCTTCATTTACCGGATTTTTCAGTCCTTCGATTTTCACCCTACCAGTCGGATGGGTTAGAAATAAGTCGCATTCAAGCAACTCAGATTGGTTCCGGTAGTGGAACTAAGTTGATGAAAATATTCTTCATCATGGTTAGGCAGATACTTGGTTTCATTCCCCCTATATGGTTGGAGTGCACCGGAACGGTGGGAATCAACCATACCGAAGTGAGTTACGGGTTGTCCGAACAGACTAGGTTCTTTCGAAAATTCGGTTTTAGGGTTAATGATAGGAGTCAATATCCTCGTTGGGTAGATATGGTGAGGCCGAAGGATGAAAATGAATTACCCTTCAATTGAAAGGAGGTATAAATTTGGCTTCATACATCTATGAACCCCATGGTTGATTCTTTTATACCTCCTGTTAAAGGAGAGTTGCTCCTCAGGAGACGATTCAAGTTTGCACTTTATCTTGGTTTATCAATTTATGTAATCGTCCCGCTTTCAGTTGCCCTTTTAGTACATTGGATTTTCGGGTTATTTGGAGTCAGAGATTTGCAGGAGTTTTTAGGGAATTTCTTATATGCTTTTTTAGTACTACTCATTTTTACCATCCCATTTCGATTGCTCGATTTGAATTTGCGACGATATAAGGAAAGGCACCCTCGTAAGATTTATTTTTCGGGAACAGTTCTTTCCAGGTCGATGGGTAAGGATTTCATACGTTCTGAGACGGACAAGTTCAAATTGAATTCAGGTGTTATCTCTTTTGGTGATGCTACCTATACACCTACCAGAAAATTCAGAGGGAATAAAGAAAAGCTGATTGACTTTTTAAATGAACGATGAATTTCTAGTTGAACTTCTACTTCTAACATATGTCGAAGTTGAAAAGCGTTGATAATGAACGCTATCTCGTTTTTGAGATAAAATCATCTTCTACTTTTCACTGAAACGCCCTAAAACGATAAGTTTCCCGTTGCCATATCAAATTCACGATTATGGCTAAGAAGGGTTCGAATACAACAACGAGTTACATCGAATGGGGCGAAGTTCAACTTTTGATTTCCCGGCTCGAACGAGACAAGAACTACAAGTTTTGTTTGTTGGTGGCTTGTGGTGTTTATACAGGTCTTCGTATCTCAGACCTACTTCAACTCAAATATTCTGACATTCTAGGAGGAGAGACCTTCGTCAAGATTGAAAAGAAGACGGGTAAGAGAAGAGAGATTAAGGTTAATCAACAACTCCGAGAACTGGTTCAACGAGTTTACGAAGCTCAGTCAGTTCAAGACATAGAGAAATGTATGTTCCTCAACAAGTATGGGACGAAGCCTATTGACCGGTGTTACGTCAACTCTCAATTAAAGGGAATAGTGAGGAAGTACCGTATTAGAACAGGAGGTAACATCAGTAGCCACACATTCAGGAAGTCACTTGGACGACGAGTGATGGAAGTAAACAATTACTCCAACGAGTCTTTGATTCTTCTGTCAGAGGTATTCGGACATTCAAACCCTTCCATTACCATGAGGTATTTGGGAATACGACAACAGGAGGTGCTGGGGGTTTATGATTCGTTGTCGGTGTAGGGGATTTATTGAGACATAATGACTTTAGTATTATCTCGCTGACCAACAGTGCTTGGTTTTTGACTCACTTGGGCTTTATCCTTTTTTTAGAATACTAAGGGCACCTTTTTCTCTTAATTTGTGGTACATAAATTAAACTTCATGGACTTGCAATCAACTGTTTCTCTTTTATGCATAATATTAGATTATACAAGATTTGACGGTGGGGATGATGATGGCGGCTCCATTATTGGTTTAATGTACGCCCTCGGTAAAATTTGGTGGCCGATGATTATTCTGGTAATCATAATCTTTATGATTAAATCAATTTTTTCTCAAATTTTTATTGAAGGACCCGAGAAAAGAAAAGCGGAGTATGAGTTTAATCTATCATATCCGTCCTTAAAGGAAAAGCAAGACTACTACGACAAAAGGTTTGAGTTAGACAAAAATGAAGCTGAAAGGAAATGGCTAGAAGAAAGTAGACGGCATGATTATGATATTACCAATTTAGCGAGATACGCTAAACGAATTTCGCGGGATGTTGTAGAACTCGAGAATACTTCTAAAGGTCATAAATTATTGCGAGAGTATTGGACTTTTGATGGACAATGGCGACAAGGTTATTGGGACGGAGATTATGATTACAACGACCGCTTATGGGAGTCTAGGACTATTTGCGATGTTTTAAGAACCGAAATGGGTGACATTCATCCGCCAAAACCTCCTTTAAAGGTCGACAAAGAATCAATTCGGTTAACCTTGAGTAGCACAAACAAATTATCAAGACTACCTGTAATGGATAGAGTGAAGGCAGTTAATGTGGCTTCCAGTTTTAGTTGGAATGAGAATGAAATCAGTTCGTTTAAGAGGACCCTATATGAATCTGAAATGAGCCGGCTATTAAATATTAAAGACGAGAATGATGGCCTACCTTTCTAGGCCACTTTCGGTTAAAACTACTTTATTTTCTATTAACTTGTCCTTTATTGGGAACCTTAGATTCAAGTTCTTTAACCACACTTTTACGCGATGTCTTGTTATATTGAAGAAGAGTAGAGGTTTTGGTATGTCCCGTTGACAGCATTAAGTGGTTTAACGAGATACCCAGTTCTTCTATATTCTGGCTCAAATGAAAGGGGATACCCATAATAATATAGAAAAGGCAGAGAATGAGACCTATTTATTTAGTCCTTTAATATGAGGTTGGGTAGAGGTAGATAGGTGTTGAGAAGCCCGATTTCGTCTTCCCTTGCCATTCACATTGGGATTCTTCTGTAAGAGGTATTTTGGGAATCCGACAACAAGAGGTGTTGGGGGGTATGATTCGCTGTCGGTGTAGATGGAAATTTCGTTGGGGATAAGGTTTATTCTTGATTCTTTACAAATCTGATGGATTGTCCGTCTTCGGTTGTAAGAATATAGATGCCAGTCGGAAATGATTCAATATTTATCGCCTTGTTATTTGAATTTAGCTTGCCCTTAGTTCTTGTTTTGCCGAATAAATCGTTAATGCAGTAGTTTTTACCGTTCAACTTTTCCGAACCGGCTATAGTAAATTCTTTGTTACATGGATTTGGAACTATTCCAATTAATTCTTGGTTATCCGTGCTTTCAGCAATTATTGTAACTGGCGATAATTTGACTACCCAAATATCTCCTGCAGTTAAGTAATTTGTGGCGCCGTGGTAACCAATTACATCACCATCACCAGATGATGTTTCACCTCCCATAATAAAGCCGCTATCTGATGTAGCTGCGAGTTGCTTTGATAAATCACGTTCGCCACCTCCTAAACATATTTGCCAGTTAATTTCGCCTGTCGAATCAAGCTCAAATACCCATGCATCTGTTGGGTTGCCAATCCCTTGCGAATTAAGATGAACACCATAGACGTCGCCGTCATCAATGTTCGCGTTCCCGGAAATAATTAACCTGCCATTAGAAAGCTGTGTTATTGACGACGCACTCTCTTCATAGCCACCTCCATAGCATCTTTGATTTACAAGTGAGCCAGCTGAGTTAATTTCCGCCAACCATACATCCATCCCACCGTGAAGCCCTTGTACATCTCCATCCATAGAATTAGTTGAACCTGTAATAAGAATATTACCGTTATCCCTTGTAACTATTTCTGAAGCTGCACCAGTTGTGAATGGACCTCCCGCTGGATAGTCATCAAACGAGCCACCAAGGCATTTACTCCATTCTATGTTCCCTTCTCCTGTTAGTTTAATAGTCCAGATATCAGACATAATCATACCAATGAAAATATCTTGGTGGTAGCCAATAACATCTCCATCATTTGATTGAGTATGGCCCAAAACATAGAATCCTCCATCAGTTGATTTTTTAATTTTGGTCGATACATCATCCATTGTCCCGCCAAGACACTTTTGCCATTCTATGTTCCCTAAAGCATCGATTTTCACTACCCAGATATCACTACCTCCGCCACTATGAAGAGAAACATCACCATCGTTAGAAAACGTATATCCGCAAAAGACGAAACTGCCGTCGTCTAATATTTCTATTGAGGCACCGTAATCAAGACTTGTTCCGCCATAACATCTATGCCAGGTCAGGGAGCCGTTGTCATCGAGTTTCATTACCCAAATAGAGGGGTCTGAATTAATGTCGGCTAAATCGTAATCAGTAGAGAATGATGTGCCAATAATAACGTATCCTCCATCAGAGGTTTGTTTTATGTCATGTGCATATTCATTGCTACTCCCTCCGAGGCATTTCTGCCACTCAATGTCTCCAAGTTGATTCAGTTTCACTACCCATAGGTCCTGTGTGCGTGGTCCCAACCCTCCTCCAATCCATTCATAACCTGAATGCCATCCTGTTACGTCGCCATTGTCAGAGGATGTTGACCCGAGAAGGATATATCCGTCATCACTTGTCTGAATTATTTGACTGATACTTTCTAAGCCAGTTCCGCCTAAACAAAGTTGCCACTCAATACTCGGCTGTGAATGTATTGTGGTGGATAATCCCACAAGCAATAGTTGAAACAAATACTTCATATCAAATTTTAAAAAAAAAGCATGATTCAATTATTTTTAGATGCTTCGATAAATCGATTCAAATCGGAGATTCTGAAAAAGACCCTTCCTCCAATTTGCGTCCTCCTCAAACCGTCTTTTTCCCATTTATAAAGGGTTGGTCGGGATATGCCAAATTTTACAATTACATCTTTAATATCCAGTAAATCGTCAAGATTCGGGTGGATTGCGTTATTTGGTTCGTGTTCCAAACTGGCATTCTCCATTTCCTCCATGATAGAATCTATCAACTTATCTCGCAACTTGTCAATCGAGTCCTTCATCTGATAAAGTATTTCATTAGAGTTGCCGTTGGGGTGGTGTGCTCTTTTTACCTGCCGCACGAATGATTGAAAATCCTGTCGGGTCAGTTCTCCCTTCATTTCGAGGCTGATAATCTTCCAGAGGTCGTAATGGATGGTTCTATTCTGCATAGCTAGACGAAAGTAGCAAGAATACTTTTACCATCTTCCTCGTTAGGGTTAACATACTTGTCTAGAGTCGTTGCCTTGGTATGGTCGGTCATTTTCATCACTTGGACTATCGAAAATCCAGCGTCCAACAGGTTGGTGATGAAGCTTCTTCTGGCGGTGTGAAATGTAACTAGTTCGAATGCCTTGTATGGTTTTTTGTTTTCGTGGAAGTATTGGGTCGATTCTTCTTCGAAGCCGGGAATTGACTGTAACAGTTCTTTGAGGTAGTAGTTGGCTTTTTGGTTCGACATCAGGTTCATGTCATACCCATGTTTAGAGATGATGTCAACTGTCTTTGGGGATAGTTCAACTTTGTATTCTTTGGTGGCAGTTTTAACCGCCTTCCGAACTAGAAAGTACCTTCCTGAATCGGTTTTTCGGATGTGGGAACGATTCAGGGTTATTAAATCAGAGAATCTCATTCCGGTGTAACAGTTGACTACAAACATCTCTCTGACTTTTTCGAGAGGGGAGTCTTTCCTCAAGGGAAATTCAGAGATTGTTTTAATCTGCTCATTACTCAGAGTGTATTTGCGGACATCGGGAGTTATTCGTTTCAGGTCGAAAATGTTGTTCTTGTTGATGAGGTCGGATATTTCCTCGTATTTGTCGATTCCTCGATTGGATAACCATTTGAAGAAGTTCTTTAACACATCAAATCGTTTTTTGATGGTTCTACCGTTCAGACCTCCCTTTGTTCGGAAACCCATTCCCTCAGGTCGTGGTTCGAGGAGGAACTGGAAGTAACTCCGAAGAAAATTGAGGTTGACCTCCTTTATTTTAAGGGTAGTCTTCTTCTCTTGTTGGTAGTCGAGAATTCCATTCTGAAAGCTGACGTAATCTTTAATGGACGTGTTTGACTTTCTGTTCTTGAAGTCCTGTTCTCTTTCCGATAGATAGATTTTGAAGATAGAAATGAATTCCGAATTCAAACTAACATCACCATCCTCCAAGGAATCTCTAAGTTCCTTTACGGAGGGGTATTTTCCAAATTCGACTTTGTGTTCCGTGATGATTTTTTCCAATCGAGTGGTCTCACTTTCTATGAAATTGTGGTACTCATCCAACTGTCGTGGAAACTTCCGTTTTTTGAGTTGTGTTTCGATGGAGGCGAGGTCTTCCTTCGAGAGGTTTTTGAGTCGAATATTGAGGTTGTATCTGTAAGACTCTTGGTTTTTCGTGTAGTAAAGAACGAAGGAGTTCCGATATAGAGTTAGACGGGTGAAATTGCTCATGGAAAATGGTAGTGAACCGTTTTTGAACCGTTTTTTTCCGAAATATAGTGTAAAATCCTGGAACGATGTAAAGGTGATTGAATTATATAGTGTTGAAAATCAATGATTATTGACAGGTTTTTACAATTTGGGTGTAAAGTCCTGGAAAGTTTGTAACTCGTGTCATCCCGACTTTTTTGGAAGGCTCTTGGGAAACCGGGAGCCTTTTCTTTAATGACAAATTACGAATTACGAATGACGGTGAGGGTAGGAATGTGGTGGAGGTGAGGTGTGCCCGATTGGTATCTTTCTCATTCCGTTTTTGATGCTCCTACTTTTTTAACCGCAGAGTCCGCGGAGTGAGCAAAGTGAGCAACGAAATTTAGTCTTGTCAACATTTTAAAGAAAAATAAAAAGTGTTACCAAGAGTTGGCAACAAATTCCGGGAAAAGTGAAATGTGTTGCCCTCGACTGTGCTCGGGCCAAGTCGACTGCGTTCACCGAGCGAAGTCGAGGTGCTGTCTTTGGCGTGCATTCCGGTGCCCGAGGGCAGTCGAGGGCTGTTCGTGTCCATCGGTTATTTGAAATGAAAACGACACAATCTCATTCCCTTGCTGCAGCAAACTCACCCTTGATCAGTGTTGCCAGCATAGAGATTCCATATTCAGTAAAAACAAGCGGTGATACAGTGGAGTGTTTCAAGCCGGATAACCGGTCGCAATTTGCGACCAGTTCTTCCTTTTCTTTTTGGGTTAGTCTGAAAAAGTAATGTTCCGGAAAGCGATTAACATTCCTTTTAACTTGTTCGTTTAGTCTTTTGGTTTCTTGCTGAAATAGTTCTGCGACATCTCTGTCTAACAGAACCTGTTTTCTTTGAATTGTAAAAATCCGATTTTCTATTGTCAGGGCAAGGGCGTTTTCCATGCCGCGAAACTCTCTAGCATGCTTGACATAAAAAACCAATAAAGTATTTGGGTTATGCTTTTGGAAGGACGAAGTTTATCCATGTCTCGAGGGTCATGGCTTTTATCCTGGGCACAACTCCGCTTGGCCCAAGTCGACTCCGCTCGGCGTTCACCGAGCGTAGTCGAGGTGCTGCTTTTAGCGTTCATTCCGGTGCCCGAGCGAAGTCAAGGGTAGTTCGTGTTTATAGGTGATAAAAATGAAAAGAGCGCAATTCGCACCACATGGTCATCAACAAAAAGCGCCGCCTGGTTAAGAGGGCGACGCTTTTTTTAATAGAGCGATAAAATCAGTAGAGTGTGATTTGTTCTACCTGTTTAGTTGTTTGTTCCTTTCGGACTTGTCTTCTCAGATGCCTCTTCTTTGATGCCGAGATCGAATGTGATCGGCATGATGTAGTTGGAGTCGACCGGTATGCCATTCTTGGCAGCGGGAACCCATGTTGGCAACGATGTCACAAAGCGAAGTGCTTCTGCATCGAGCTGAGCGCTAACACCGTCGGTTACCGCGGGCTGACTCACTTCGCCGGTTGCGTCGATCGTAAAAGTGACATATACCGTTCCTTGAACCTTGTCTTTTTTGGCTTGCTCAGGGTAGTTCAGTGAGTCTCTGACCAATATCTGCAGAGCCGCCATGCCTCCGGGAAACTTCGCGGGTTGCGATGTGCGATTCGTTTTTACAAAGTGCTCATCGGGATAAAAACGATCGGGCTTGGGTTTGCCTTCAAAATTCCAGCGCTTCCATGCACCTACCTTAAATCCGTTTTTGAACCTGCCTTCCGATTCTTTGTAACCGTTGGCATAGTAATACGTGAAATTACCATTGCCCGTTTGGAGATCTTTGTCGGCATAAACGCCGGTCATGAATGATTCCCCCGTGATGTATTTAACTGTAACTTGAAAAGTGCTATCGTTTACAGTGACTACCTCGCGCTCAAATCGAACAAGGTTGATGTCGGTAGTCTTGCGATGCTGATAATCCAGCGAGTCTCGCCTAACTTGAGAGGTGGCTTGCATTGAACATAGTGGAATGCAAGCGCACAGAGCAATTCGTAGAATTTGAGTCATACAATTTAGTCGCTTAAAATTTAGGCGCGCCAAAATTAAGCAAAATAAAGACGTGTATTATGTCAAAGGTTGTCTCACTTTTCCGAACATTTGCGGAAAAATTATACTCCTACCATGGATTACGTATTTGAGAAGATTTGGAATGAGACAGTTACGCGTATTTCAGCCTCATACGGAGAGAAGCTGGATTATGCAGCTATTTTGTTTTTGATTGGAGTGCAAGAGTTAGGGCAAGATTATCAGAAGTTTAAGAAAGATCAGAAGGTGGAGCTCATGCATATTGGTATTTGCTCGTTGCTGGTGTCCTATGGCTACTATTCGTTCATTGGTCGCGATGAAGAGGGGTGGCCGCATTTCGAACGCAATAGCGCCTTGCCGCATCTAACTCCGCAAGAGCAGGAGTTGTTGGTGAGGAAGGCGATTGTGCGATACTTTCAGTAGTGGCGAATGACGAATGACGAGTGGCGAACGGCGAATGATGAGTGGCTAATTTGTCATTCGCCCCTCGCCCCTCGCCCCTTTTACTATCTTCGCCCAAACCACAACTCCATGCGTTTTTTACTTGTCTTTCTGCTGAGCGCATCGCTCCTTCGCGCCCAATCTCATTACACGGAGTTTTATCCGTTGTCGGTTGAGGGCAAGCCCGAGTGGGTGCACCTGTTGAACAGCGAGGACCCGAATTACTATGAGGTGTTGGAGGCATATCAGCAGTATTACCTCAATCACACATTCGAGAAAAATGCCGACACGCATTTCTTCAAGCATTGGGTGGCGCGTGTGCGTCCGTATGTGCAGCCCGATGGTCGCATTGTGATGCCGACGGCGGAACAGCGACGTGAGAAGGAAGAGCGGATACGCGTCGCACAACAGTCGGGCACGCGCGGCGCATCGCAGCTCGACATCTGGCGCTACGAAGGTCCTGTGCATCATGTGAACGGAGAAGGTTCGCCTTTGGAGCCGGGCTTCCGCCACAGCAACGTGTATTGCCACGACCGCAGCAATCAGAACCCGCAGCTCTTGTATTGCGGAACCGAGAGCGGTGGACTTTATAAAACGGTGGATGGTGGTCAGCATTGGGAATATGTTACCCCTGGCCTCATCATGGGAAGTGTATCGGCAGTGCGTGTGAAGCCAAGCGATGACCAGGTGGTGATCTTGAGTGCGGAAAATGATTTGTACCGTTCGGTCGATGGTGGACTCACGTGGCAGGTCATCGGTCAGCCGTCGTTTGTTTCGCAAAATATCTCGGCATGGGAAATTGCCTTTGCGCCTGACAATAACGATGTAGTGTTTGCGGCTACTTCGCAAGGCCTCTTTCGAAGTGTAAACGGCGGAGATACCTTCACGGAAATTCTTCCCAACCGTTGCGAAGCCATTGCATTCAAACCAGGCGATCCGCAAACGATTTACACCATTCACTTCGATAGCTTGGTGAGTTTTGCTCGCTTCTACAAAAGCACCGATGGCGGACAAACTTTTTCACAGAGCAATGCGGGATGGTTCGACAGCACCATGGGCGACATCGATATTCAAGGCGGACGACTCGCTGTGACCGAAGCCGACCCCAATCGCATTTACGCTTGTTTGGTGGGTTATCAGAACACCGGTTCGACGGTGATCACCAACGGATGGGTGGGCACGTGGGTGAGCTATGACAGTGGAGCAACGTGGTCACTGCCGCACGGAACCATTGGAACGCCCTACACGGCAGATCACCCGAATTTGATGAACTTCAGTGGCGATGATGGCGACTACTCGCAGATTCATTACAACACGACGATGATTGCATCGCAGCTCGATGCCGATAAGATTCTCATCGGTGGATTGAACCTTTGGCAGAGCAACGACGCCGGAGCGACTTACGAAGGCGTTGGCGGATACATCGGAGGTATTTCCAATTTCCATGTGGACCAGCAAGAGTATCGCATTTACAAAACCAGCGAAACCACAGAAGAGATTTGGTTCAGCAACGACGGCGGCATTGGTCATTCGAGCGACTTCATGCAATCGCATGAGAATCTCAATCGCGGATTGAAGGCTGTGAATCTGTGGGGGTATGATCAAGGATGGAACGAAGACATGATGGTGGGCGGTCGCTATCACAACGGCAACATGGGCTATCATGAGAACTATCCCGAAGGAGAGTTTCTCGCACTTGGTGGCGGTGAAGCAGCCACGGGCTATGTTAAGTACACTGATGAAAACCGCACGATGTTCAGTGATATCGGCGGAAAAATTTTACCTGAAACACTTGCTGAACCTGTGCAAGGATTCGGACTTGGTCTTTCGCCCAATGAAGCGTATTGGAACAATGGAAGTTCACGCGTGATGTTCGATCACGAATACTACAATGTGGCCTGGTTGGGTCGCGATCACACGTTGTATCGCTCCACCAACGGCGCCGGCTCGTTTGGCGAGTACTATTCGTTTGGAACGAACCCAGCCAATAAGTTGTATTGGATGGAGCAGAGTTTTGCCGACCCGAATCATATCTACGTGCAGCAGGGCGTTGGAAATACAGGTAAAATCTGGCATTCGTCGGATCATGGTATAACATGGGAGCAAATGAATCTGCCGCAGAGTCTTCGGTATTTTTCATTCAGTCTCTCGGGCACGAATCCGCTGGAGCTGTGGATTTCATATTACGACGGCAACAACTCGAACAAGGTGTTTCGAACTGAAGATGCAGGAGCCACTTGGGAAAACCTCACAACTCCGACGCTCAATGGATTTTATCCGTGGGCCATTGCGCATCAATACGGAACGGATGGCGGCGTATATCTCGCCATGGAGCACGGACTGGTGTTTTATCGCAACAACAGCATGAGCGATTGGGAGAGCTTCAGCACCGGATTGCCGGTGGGCACAGAGCCGCTGCGCATCGTGCCTTTTGTGCGCGACAACGTGGTGCGTTTAGCTACATGGAATCTCGGCGTTTGGGAAGCACCTGCCTATGAGCCGAGCGAATTGATTGCCGGATTTTCTGCCGCCTACGAAACGTTTTTCTGTCCGGGCGATGAAGTGCATTTTGTGAATCACAGTGTGTGCTCTGCCAACGCCACCTTCACGTGGTCGTTCCCGGGCGCTACACCGGCGACAAGCACAGAGCCATATCCAACCGTTGTGTACAACGAAGCCGGAACCTATGATGTGACGCTTACTGTAACTGATGGCACGCAATCGCAAACCGTTACCTATACGAATTACATCTCGAACGCTGAGGCCGCCGATGGTGAATTTGTAGAAGACTTCGAAACGGGAGGTTTACCGGAAAGCTGGACGAGCGATGGCGACGGTGCTTGGTCGGTGACAAGCGATGCCAGCGGATTTGGAGCAGGATTGTATTCTATGCGCTTTGATAACTATTACTACGATGCGCAAGGTGCGCGCGATCGAATTTGGATGGGCAAGAGCTCAACAACGAGCAACATGGCAGTTGCCTTCGATGTTGCGTATGCGCAATACAGCGATGGTTACTCCGATACGTTGGCACTTGTGTATTCAACCGATTGCGGGGAGACATGGACTGAGCAGTGGAGCTTAGGAGGTGATGACCTTAGCACGGCTCCTGATTTCACCGATTACTACGTTCCAACAGACGAAGAATGGGCTTCATATTCAGTGAGCTTTCCATCGAGTGTCGAATACGATGATATCATCATTGCTTTCGAAAATCGGGGCCGTTATGGAAATGTAATCTACGTCGACAACATCAATGTTTTCTCAACAGTGTCGGTGAATGAAGTTCACAGCCACGAATTTCAAATGTCGATTTTCCCCAACCCTGCTTGCTCTGCAGTGAATGTCAGTGGTTGGAATATGGATAAAGGAAACTATCGCTTGCAGCTTTTTGACCTGTCGGGAAAACTTGTGTGCGAGTCGAGTGTTTTCTCTGCCGGTTCACGACTCGAAAAGCAGTGGGTATTGCCAGAGGTTGCCAACGGTATGTATGTGTTGTCGCTTACAAGTGAAAACGCACGTGTGCAGCAACCGTTGAGCATTCAGCGCTAACAGCAGTGTGACCAGCCACCATTGAGTAAGCACATCATCATCATCGGTTCGGGCGTTGCCGGTTTGTCGGCCGCCATTCGTTTGCGCGCTGCCGGTATGCATGTGCAGGTATTCGAAGCCAACGATTATCCCGGAGGCAAGCTTTCGCAGTTTGAAGTGAACGGCTATCGTTTCGATGCAGGTCCTTCGCTATTCACCATGCCGCATTTTTTGGAAGAACTTTTTACCGAGAGTGGAGCTTCGTTGAGTGATTACTTCAGTTACATCCGAAAGGAAATTGTCTGCAACTATTTCTTCGAAGACGGCACTCGTTTTTCAGCTCATGCCGATAAGGAACAGTATGCAGAAGAAGCATCACGCACGTTCGATGTGACGCGCGAGCAGGTGTTGCGCTATTTCGAACAATCGGCCATGAAGTATGAACTCACCGAGTAAAAAAAAAAAAAAAAGTCGTTGCACAAGCTTTCGACCTATCTCAGCAAAGACACTGTGCGAGCCGTGTTACGAGCGCATCGACTCGGCTTGATGAATACGTTGCACGATGAAAACACGCATGCCTTCTCGGATGCGCGTATGGTGCAGTTGATGAATCGCTATGCGACCTACAACGGCTCATCACCCTATCGCACGCCGGGCATCATGAGCATGATACCGCATTTGGAGCAGCATTACGGCACTTTCTTTCCAAAAGGAGGCATGATCAGCATAACCAACGCATTGTATGACCGCGCACAAGAGTTGGGTGTTCAGTTTCATTTCAATCAGCGTGTAGAGGAGATTTTGGTTTCAGAAGACAAAGCCATGGGCATTCGAATGGGCGACCGCACCGTGCAGTGCGATGTTGTGCTGAGCAATATGGATGTGATGCCCACCTATCGCAAATTGTTGCCGCGAGAGAAAGCGCCGGAACGCACCTTGAAGCAAGAGCGTTCTTCGTCGGCGTTGATTTTTTATTGGGGTATCAAAAAAGAATTTCCTGAGTTGGATTTGCACAACATCTTTTTTGCTTCCGATTACAAAAAGGAATTCGAAGTGTTGTTTGAAGGAAAAGAGGTTGCGGAGGATGTGACCGTGTACATCCACATTTCTTCCAAAGACGAAAAGGCCGATGCACCTGTAGGATGTGAGAATTGGTTTGTGATGGTGAATGTGCCCGGCAACAAAGGACAAGATTGGGATGCGCTCATTCCACAGATTCGATCGCGCGTGATTTCCAAACTCAATCGATTGTTGAAGACCGATATAGAATCGTTGATTGCGGCAGAGCACGTGCTCGATCCGCGGGGCATTGAAGCGCGCACACAGAGTTATCAAGGTTCGCTTTACGGAGCGGCAAGCAATAACCGATTTGCTGCATTTTTGCGTCACCCCAATTTCAGCAGTCGCATAAAGAACTTATACTTCTGCGGAGGCAGCGTGCACCCCGGCGGTGGCATTCCATTGTGT
>JAIYBR010000250.1 GCA_027488435.1 Flavobacteriales bacterium | reverse complement strand
TTACAGGTGGTTCGAATCCAACGTGCTCAGGAGCTTCCGTAACCTTTACCGCAACTCCAACTAATGGAGGAACAGCACCTGCATACCAATGGAAAATCAATGGAACAAACGTGGGTACTAACTCATCAACGTATAGCTCCTCATCCTTTGCATCGGGCGACGTGGTTACGTGTGTAATGACTTCGAACCAGAGTGGTGTATTAGGCAGTCCTGCTACATCTAACGCAATAACAATCACAGTAACCGTTCCATCTGCTCCTGCAGTTAGTATCGCACTCACCACAGGTTCTAACCCAACCTGCGCAGGAGCATCTGTAACATTTACAGCTACACCTACCAATGGTGGTAGTGCTCCATCTTACGCCTGGACCGTAAACGGAACCGCTGCAGGAACAAATGCTGCAACTTTCACAACCACATCGCTTACCAGCGGTGCCGTAGTTGCCTGCACAATGACATCAAACTCTGCCTGCGCATCATCGACTTCTGCAACCAGCAACAGTATCACCATGAGTGTGAATGCATCGGTTGCACCATCGGTAACCATCACACTTACTGCCGGAACGAACCCAGCAGCTTCCGGATCTTCTGTGACTTTCACAGCTACTCCAACAAATGGTGGCACTACCCCTTCATACCAATGGAAAGTAAATGGCACCAACGTGGGAACGAATAGCGCAACTTACACTACTACGACGCTTACCAATGGCGCAGTAGTTAGCTGTGTTATGACTTCGAACGCAACCTGCGCTATTCCTGCTTTAGCAACCAGCAACAGCATCACCATGTCGATTACAGGTGGAACACTGACATTCTGCTCAGCAACAACTACGGCAGCAAATTCAACGACTTCATTCGAATACATTCGTAAGGTAGTTTGTGGAAGCATCAGCAAGACATCTAACGCTTCCGTCTATTCCGACTTTACAGCTTCAGCTACTTCTGTGGTGCGCGGAACATCACGCACATTTACCATCACTGTGAATAACAACTTTACAACAGACCAAGTATTGATCTGGTGCGATTGGAACCGCGACGGTGACTTTATCGACGCCGGTGAAAACGTATACAGCTCTGTTTTGGGCGGTGCCTATAGCGGTAGCTTTGTTGTTCCAACAACCGCAAGTATCGGCGCTGTGCGCATGCGCATACGTTTGACTGATACAGCTTCTGGAGCTAACACAACTCCTTGCGGCGTTTCAAGCTATGGTGAAGTAGAAGACTACACATTGAATGTAGCCGCTGCGGGAGTCATGGAAGATAGCGTTGATAGCGAAGGAGAAGCCATCGCAAATCGCGAGAAAGAATCTGCTGTTTCGTTGGAGTCTATCAATTTGAACGTTTATCCGAATCCAAACAACGGAAGCTTCACTGTCAAGGCACTTCATGAAGGAACGTACTATCTCATGAACGAAGCTGGACAATTGGTAAAATCATTTACCGTAAATGCCGACAATAACTTTACGTATCAGATTGAAAATCTGACCAACGGCTTCTATGTTCTTTCAGGACAAAACAAAGAAGGTATTTCTAAGCAGAAAATTGTTGTAATGAACTAGAAAATATTTCTAAGTCAATTGAAAAGAGCCGCCTTATGGCGGCTCTTTTTTTGTGCCATGCCAAGATCTTTCGCCAGCATTGAAATAATGGGCGCCGGATATTCAAAATTTCGACAGGGCTCTACTCCAAATGGATAATTCATACATTAAAAAAAACTAACTCTACTTCCTATATTAGCATTGTCATAGATCTAAACATGAAGCTTTGCACAAGCATAACGTTTTTATTAATCACAAGCGCACAATTGATTGCGCAGAGTGATTGCAGTTCGGCAACTAGTGTTTGCAATTTCATATACGATGAGAACGACTCCCCTGCAGGCACCGGTAATACGTTTGAGGTTGCACCCGGCAGCTGCCAAACCGGCGGCGAATTCAATAGCGCTTGGTACATCTTCTCACCACAAAGCGACGGTCTATTCGGGTTTGTTCTTCAGCCCAATAACAATACTGACGATTACGACTGGTCGTTGTTCGATATTACGGAAAACGGCTGCGCCGGCATCAACTCAGGACTTTCACCCGAGATAAGCTGCAACTCATATGGTGAGTTTGCTCCTACTCCAAACGGCCCTACAGGCATTTCTTCGGCGCTCGGTGGTTCCGGAAACTCCAATGGTCCGGGGAATGCATTCGGACCTCCATACAACGCCGACGTACCGGTAACAGCGGGTAGCGTTTATGCTCTGGTAGTCATGAATTTTAGCGCAACGCTGAATGGCTACGAGCTTGATTTTGGTAATGCGGCCGCGAGTATCTTTGATAATACGGCGCCTGTTGTTACTAGTGTAAATAGTAATTGGTGCACGGGTGAAGTGAGCATTCAACTCAATGAAGAAGTAGATATTTCGACCATCACCGCTGCCGATTTTGCTGTCAATATTCCAGGCTATACGGTGAGCAATTTTACTCCGAGCACCCCCAACTTAACAAGTGAGTTTTCTGTCCAAATTAGTCCTGCTCCGTTTCCGGTCGGATTGCAACTCGAGCTTACAACGGTGAATGGAGAAATTTTAAGAGACATTTGTGACAACGAAGTCGCTCAGCCAATTTTACTGGATTTGTCGGGAAATTTCTTTTGGGAGGCAACTACAACGACCGGTTGTAATAATCTGGGCGCCAGCATTGAAATGATACTTGTTGGCGAAGCGTTGAATCAACCCTACTCTATGTCGGTGAATGGTGATGTTCTAAACGGATTCATTGCCGACGATTTAACAACAGGTGCCTATACCGTGTCGATTGAAGACAACCTTGGATGTTCGCGCGATACAATCATCTCGGTAGTCGCCTTCAATACTTCACTTACTATGCCGGCTGATGCTGAGTTATGCGACTTATCGGAAACATTTACGGCTCAATTCAATGGTGGTCTTATTCTCTGGAATGCTCCATCCGGCATCACGATTCAGAATCCGGCTCAAGGAACGACTATGATCGCGGCATCCGCTCCCGGATTGTATACACTCGAAGCCACCGTTACGAATCAAGGATGCAGTTCAACAGAAAGTTTCCAGGTTCAATTTAATTATCCACCGCAATACAGTATTGAATGGATAGATGCGACTTGTTTTGGTGATTGCGATGGCGAAATCATTGTCACCAACACAAATCCCACTCCGCTTACCGTGATATCAGCCAATCAAATCGTAAACGGCCAACCGGCCAGAATCAGCAATTTGTGTGCGGGTGAATATCCGGTTGAAATTGTCTTCTCGCCAGGCTGCACAGCTAATCAAAACGTTCAAATTTCCGAATCACTGCCTGTAAGCGCTCTATTCAGCGCAGACCAATGGATTGTGCCATACGCCGATCCGGTGGTGACACTCACGAGCCTTTCACAAAATTCAGATTCGCTCATCTGGAAGCTGAATTCAGAAGACTCATTAACCTGGAATGATTCAATTTGGACGCTCACTCTCCCGCAAGTACCGGGAGCATACACGATACAACTTCTGGCTTTCGATGAGCAGGGATGCCGTTCGTTTTTTGATGCTGATATCCTAGTGCGCGATGAATTTCGATACTATGTCCCAACTAGTTTCACCCCCAATGAAGACGGTATAAATGATTTTCTGGCGCCGGTTTTCACATTTGAGCCATCTTACTTTGAATGGCAGA
>JAIYBR010000010.1 GCA_027488435.1 Flavobacteriales bacterium | reverse complement strand
TTGGTGCATGGTAGTGCCGACGATAATGTTCACTATCAAAACTCGATGGATATGGTCACAGCCCTTGTTGCGGCCAACAAGCAATTCGATATGTTTGTTTACCCCAATAAGAACCATGGCATTGCTGGAGGTAATACAAGACTGCATCTTTATACCAAGATGACACAGTTCCTGCTCGATAATCTATGATGTTGAAATGAAAGTGCGTCTGCTGTTTTTACTCACCTGGTTACTTGTATCGCTCAATGGTTTTGGCCAGTCTCCGGATATGTATGAGCGATATGGTGATGAGGCCGTGGAAAATAGAAACGCGTGGCCTGAGGCTTTTGGTTATTACAAACAGTCATACGAATTGGATAGCACGTCCTTGGTTGTACGGCGCAAACTGGCTCATGCTGCACGCGAGGTTAAAAATTATCCGCTGGCCCTTGAGCTCTACAAAGCCAATTACGAAATGGACGAAGGGAAGTCGGATCCCGATGCGTTATTCTATATAGCTCGACTGGAAAAGATAATGGGCCGATATGAAGATGCGCAGCGCAACTTTAAGAAATACACCAAGAAATACAAGGCCACAGCAGATCGCAAACTAATGGCTGTTGCAACACATGAGGTTAAGTCGTCGCAGTGGGCGTTGGAGCATGTTGCCAAACACGAAAATCCGGATAGTTTGTTTGCAGCGATTGTTGATACAGGCTTTGCCAAGGTCAATTGGAAAATAAATCGTTTGCCGGAAACAGTTATACGCTCTGAAAGTGAATTGTCTCCTTTTCAGTCCATGCAAACCCTGTATTACTCTGAGTATGTTGAGGGTAAGTGGCGTGTTCGCGCAGCCGACGTATTGACCGATAGCGTTCAGCATGAGTCGAATGTGCCTACCTATGCGAATATTCGGGACGTTCCGGGCCTGCCTGCATCTGAAGGGGGGCAGGCTAATTTTTCGCAAGTAGGCGATCGTTTTTTTTTCAGTCAAGTGAATGACGGATTCACACAGCTCATGACCGGTAGTTGGGATGGCGATCACATCGTTTCTGCCTATGTGATGGATATACTGAACGATGAGGGCACCATCAATACGATGCCTCATTTTGCGTCAATAAACGGCAAGGACTATCTCTTTTTTGTTTCTAATCGTTCTGGGGGTGAAGGTGGCTTGGACATCTGGTATTCTGTGGATGAGAACGGGTGGAAAAAACCGAAAAATGCCGGCAAGAAAATCAACAGCGAGGGCGATGAGGTCACGCCTTTTTACCATAACGGGAAGTTGTTTTTTTCGAGTGACTGGCACAACGGTTTCGGTGGTTTAGATCTTTTCTATGCCAATCGCAAGGGAGAGTCGTTCGACAAACCCGTGAATATGGGCACGACCATCAACTCAGGCTATAATGACCTTTCACCCGCTATTTTCATTTCGCAAGCACTTGGTCGTTGCGACTTTTACTATGCTTCTAATAAGCCACAGCAAGATGCAAAGGAATCAGCTTGCTGCAACGATTTGTATGTGGCGACTGCTATCCTTAAAAGGAATATGGAGCGAAGCGATAGCGTGCAATCGGTTTTAAACGCGCTGATGAGTGAGCTTCCCGTAATTCTATACTTCCACAACGATGAACCAAATCCGAAAAGCACCAGTCCTTCCACAGCTTTGAGTTATAGCGATGCGTATAATTCTTATCTCTCACGAAAGGACGACTATATCAGAGAAAATAGTCGGGGCCTTTCAGATGAGAAGAGAGAAGATGGCGCACAACGCACTCTTGATTTTTTCGAGTTGAAAGTGGAGAAGGGTATGAATGACCTGAAGCGCTTTTCAGATGCCCTTTTGACAGAATTGAATGCAGGTCTTAGTTTCCGAATTTATGTTCGTGGTTTTGCAAGTCCGAGGGCGAAATCTGATTACAATCTCAATCTGACTAAGCGAAGGACAATGAGCCTGCTTAATTACTTCCGAATGGCGCATGACGGCGCATTTTTGCCTTACTTGGATAATGAAGCAGTTAATAGCGCTCGATTGGAAATCGTGATGCTGCCTTTTGGAGAAGTAAAGGCAGATAATACCGTAAGTGACGATCTTGTCGACGAACGCGAGTCAATCTTCAGTCGAGCTGCTTCGATGGAGAGAAGAATTGAGATTGAGGAGGTGGTTGCTCTTGCACCTCCCGTTCAACGCCCGGTGCTCGAGTTGAGCCAGGCGAGCCACGACTTTGGAACGATTTCACCCGGAGCATTGGCTGAGCACGAGTTCATCTTAACCAACAGCGGAAACATGGATATGATTATCGATAGTGTTTCGGTGCCGTGCGATTGCATTTCAACCCAATTGAATGGAAGTGTGATAGCTCCGGGCGATTCTAAGTCTTTAATCATTCAGATAAACCCGAAGCAACCGGGCGAATTTCGTCAGGATGTAGTACTTAACATAGCGGGAGAAAAACCAGCAATCATTCGTTTGTCTGCTGAAAGAGCAGAATAAAATCAAAACACACTGCAACTAATAGGAAGAATGGGTGCCTTTATAAATCACCACCTGTGCGCTTGTTGATTTCATCTCGGATTTGAGAGGCACGCTCGTATTCCTCATTGGCGAGGGCAATGTCCAGATTCCGCTTCAGTTCGTCAATACTGAGTGAGTGTTCAGACTCTTCTGTGCTCTCCTCCAATTCAAGATCAGGATTGCTGAGCGACATTCCGGTTTCATCGTCTTCGCTTACACCGGCGCCTTCGAGAATGAATTCATAACAATAGATTGGGCAACTGAATCGAACAGCAATGGCAACCGCATCGCTGGTTCGGGCATCGATTTCAACCGATCGGCCATCGAGGCTAGCCAGAAGTTTCGCGAAGAAAATGCCTTCAACCAAATTGTAGATAAGGACTTCTTCTATTTCGATGTTGAAAGAATGAGCCAGGCTGCGAAACAGGTCGTGAGTAAGCGGTCGACTTGGTGTCATTTTTTCAAGTTCGATAGCGATGGCTTGAGCCTCTACTCCTCCGATTACGATGGGCAGATGGCGTATGCCATTCGTCTCTGCCAACACCAATGCATACGCACCACTGGTGTTTCCACTGGGCTCAATCTTGGATATATGAAGTTCAATTTTGTCCTTGTTCATGGAACGAAGAATCTGCTAGTTGGTCTTGGTCTCGCTTTCCATCAGCGAATATAGTTGCCAGCCGCGGGGCTCACAACTGATGTTTTGCATTAGTGTGCTGCCTTAAAGGCTTTTGCTGCCTCGATGATTTTGGGTAACACTTCAAATGCGTCTCCGACAATTCCATAGTCGGCGGCTTTGAAGAACGGTGCTTCCGGATCTTTGTTAATCACAACGATTATCTTGCTGCCATTTACTCCGGCTAAGTGTTGAATTGCACCACTGATACCAACAGCAATATATAAGTTTGGGCGAATGGTCACGCCGGTTTGACCAACGTGCTCGTGGTGAGGGCGCCATCCGATGTCGGAAACAGGACGAGAACAAGCAGTTGTTGCTCCCAGTATTTTGGCCAGCTCTTCGATTGGTCCCCAATGCTCAGGACCTTTCATCCCGCGTCCTGCACTTACTACAAGCTCGGCTTCAGGAAGTGGAATTTCGCCGTCTTTGTTTTCGCTCTTAACTTCTTTAACGGTGATGCGAGAAGCACCTGCGTCGAACGCAAACGCCTCGACAGCTGCTGTCGCTCCTGTATTTTTTACACCCAATGAGTTGGGTAGAACTGTAATCACTTTGTTGGTGGTGTGAATTGCCACATCTGCAATGGCCTTCCCGCTGAAAACGTTTTTACGTACCACGAAGTCAGCACCGGGCAGTGCAGTTGCACCGGGAACTAAGCCGGCATCGAGCCGAGCAGCAACGCGAGGGGCAACCATTTTTCCGGCAACATCGTGTGAGAAAATGATCACGTTCGCATTGGCTTTTGCAGCGGCCGCAACGATGAGTTTGCCCATCAGCTGTGAGTCGCTGGTAGGCGCATTTGCAACCCATACATTGGAAGCACCCGCATTGCCAAGGCCGCCATCGCCGTTGATGGAGCCACAGGTGATTGCAATAGCATCGGTGCCCATCATGGCGGCTACTTCAGCGCCATAACTGACAGCTTCCAGAGCGCTCTTCGGGAATTTTCCGTTTTGATTTTCTGCGTATATAAGAACTGACATTTTCTTAGATTCTTAAGGTTGGACTTAGATAGCTTTCGCTTCTTCGTGGAGGAGTTGAATAAGACTGCCGGCATTTTCAGCATCGATGTATTTGCAACCGCTTTTGGCAGGTGGCAAGGAATAGCTCTTCACCGATGTTGCAGCCTCGGCAGCAGCAGCCGGAACCACTTCCAGCGGCTTGGTGCGAGCAGCCATGATACCGCGCATGTTTGGAATGCGTTGTTCGGCCATTCCTTTTGCAGCGCTCACCACAAATGGAGTATTCACTTCAATCACTTCTTCGCCGCCGGCTACTTCGCGTTCAATTGTGGCGGTGTTGCCGTTCACATTGAGTTTGTTGGCCAAGCTAACAAAGGGCAGATCGAGCAATTCGGCAACCATTCCGGGTACGATTGAACCATTGAAGTTGATGGTCTCTTTTCCACAGAAAATGATATCGAATCCTTTGCCATTAGCATAGGCAGCAATTTGCTTAGCGACATAGAGTGAATCGCTTTCTGCAGCATCGATGCGCACTGCTTCGTCGGCACCAATGGCCAGGGCCTTGCGAATGATGGGCTCATAGTCGGTGCCACCCACAGAGAGAATGGTGACTGTTCCTCCAATTGTTTCCTTTAACTCGAGAGCGCGCACCAGCGCATACCATTCGTCGTAGGGGTTCACAATGAATTGGACACCGTTTTCATCGAACTTGCTTCCACCGTCGGTAAAAGCAATTTTGGAGGTAGTGTCGGGGGCTTTGCTTATGCAGACAAGAATCTTCATGACTTGTGTAAAAATTCGGGACGCGAAAATAGGGTGTAGCCGTCATATTTGCGCCATGGATAGAAAGACTCTTGTAAACTACATCCGAAATCGCAAGTCGTGTTTGTGTGTTGGCCTCGACACCGATCCCACAAAAATACCTGCCGGTATGGATGTGCTAAGCTTCAACAAGGCGATAATTGATGCCACTCGCGAGTTTTGTGTTGCCTACAAACCCAACCTGGCTTTTTATGAAGTGCTTGGTTCAAAAGGGTGGGATATTTTGGCTGAAACAGTTGAATATATTGGCAAGGAACACTTCACTATAGCCGATGCCAAGCGAGGTGACATTGGCAATACATCGGGGTATTATGCAAAGACTTTTTTTGATACCTATGGTTTCGACAGTGTAACTGTAGCGCCCTATATGGGGAAAGATTCTGTAGAACCATTTCTGGTTCACCCTGGAAAATGGGCTATTGTGTTAGCTCTTACATCGAATGCAGGAGCATTCGATTTCGAAACGCTAACAGCCGAAGGCAAGCCCGTTTATAGCCATGTGCTTGAGAAATGTTCGCATTGGGGGACGCCGGAAAACACCATGTATGTGGTAGGAGCCACACGAGCAGAATTGCTGGCCGACGTTCGCCGAATCGTTCCGAATCATTTTCTGCTGGTGCCCGGGGTAGGTGCTCAAGGAGGAAGTCTCCAAGAGGTCATGCGGCATGGCATGAGTGCCGATGTGGGGTTGCTCATCAACGCGTCGAGGAGCATTTTGTATGCGTCTTCAGGAAGTGACTTTGCAGTTGCAGCCGGTCGGGAGGCCGGTGCAATTCAGCGGGAAATGGCCCAATGGATATAGAGCTAACTTATACCTAAGAGGAACAATGTTTTGTCACAAGGATACCTTTTAATCAATCAGGAATGAACGCACAACGATTGGCAACTGAATCGAAGAACAAAATAGGCTATTATGCGGTAACGGCTGTGATTACCTCCGTTTTTTTAAGCATCATCGTTTTTTTTGATTCAAGTTATGGCGGTTACGATAACTGGAAACATTATTTGATTTCACGACATCTGTATGCTTATCCCGATTTGGGTTTGGATACTTGGGGAAAGCCATTATTCACAGTACTGGCCTCTCCGTTTGCCTATTTCGGCTTTAAGGGGGCGCAGCTTTTTAATCTGATAACATGTCTTTTGTTTCTATTCTCGGCGCGCAGAATCTTGAATTTTTTGGGTATTGAGAGGCATTGGTCTGAGCCGATTTTTATGGTAGGCGCGCCGGTGTATTTTGCCTGTGTAACTTCGGCATTGACCGAGCCGTTATTCGTCCTTTTCCTTGTTTTTTCAATTGAATTATTCTTAAAGGAAAGAAAGGTTTTAGCCATTCTCTTGCTCTCCTGCCTTCCTTTTATTAGAAATGAAGGATATTTTATGTGGTTGCCTTTCGGGCTGTTGTGTCTCAATCGAAAAGATTGGTGGAAGGGC
>JAIYBR010000068.1 GCA_027488435.1 Flavobacteriales bacterium | reverse complement strand
CAAACTTCCTTTCCATTGACGTAGGCTACACCGCGCATATTGACCAAGCCTCTTCGAATCGGGCTTTCTAGCGTGAGTCGGAATATGAGTGTATCTCCGGGGAGCACTTTCTGTTTGAACTTCACACCATCAATTTTCATGAAGTAGGTGCTATAATTTTCCGGGTCTTCCACTTGAGACAACGCATAGATGCCACCTACCTGGGCCATGGCTTCAACTTGCAAAACGCCGGGCATAACAGGGTTTCCAGGAAAGTGCCCCTGAAAAAATGGTTCGTTCATCGTAACGTTTTTGATGCCAACAATGCTGGTAGAATCCATCTCCAGTATTTTATCTACGAGTAGGAATGGATAACGGTGAGGCAACATCTTCGTGATGTCGTTGATGTCATAAAGCGGCTTTTTGAAAATATCGAAAGTGGGTGCAGAATCCTTCTGCTTCTTTGCCAAGCCCTTGAGGATTTTAGCAAACTCCACATTGCCGAAGTGACCGGGACGGGCAGCCAATATGTGACCACGAATGAAACGGCCTGTCAATGCTAGGTCGCCCACAATATCAAGTAGCTTGTGACGCGCAGGTTCGTTTTCGAACTTCAGCTTGATGGTGTTGAGCACGCCCATGCCTTCCACTCGCACATCCATTTCGTCGCGTCCGAGCTGCTTCAATATTTCATTGATTTCAGCTTGACTGTATTCACGCTCTACAAGCACGATGGCGTTGTCGAGGCTTCCTCCTTTGATCAACCCGTTCTTAGCGAGTACGGCTAATTCACCCAAAAACACAAAGGTTCGGCAGCTCGATACTTCATCAATGAAATGGTCGAGCTCATACATATGCGCATGTTGAGTTCCCAAAACCGGCGAGTTGTAATCGACCATTACGGTGAGCCTGAATTCGCCGCCATTGGTCGGAACAGCGAGCATTTCAATATTCTTCTCTTTGTCTTCGTAGGTGATGTTTTCGTTGAGCGTAAGGTATTTGCGATCCGCATTTTGCTCTATGATGCCTGCAGCCATGATTGCTTCGATGAAAGGCTGTGAACTTCCGTCCATGATAGGCACTTCAGGACCATCAAGCTGAATGATAGCATTGTCGATCATGCTTCCATAAATCGCTGCAAGGATGTGTTCTGTAGTATATACTCTTGCCCCTTTGTATTCGAGTGTCGTTCCACGTTGAGTGCTAACGACCAGGTCACAGTCGGCCGGAATAGTTGGCTGCCCTTCCAGGTCTGTGCGCTGAAAAACGTATCCGTGATTTTCCGGCGCCGGTAGTATGTTCACATGCACCGTGGCTCCGGTGTGCAGACCTATTCCGCTTAAACTAACAGGGTTTTGAAGCGTGCGTTGTTTTGTGGGAGTCATAGCGCGAAAATAAGTTGAAATTTAGACCGATGTTTTTGTGAATGAGCATGGATTGTTTGAATCCATAAACATTCTGCATTGAATAGTGTTTGACGAAAAATGAAAAAGCCCCGAATAAGGGGCTTTTCAATAATTGTATTTGATCGTGTTATGCTTTAATCCCTTTCCGAATCAAGTTTAACGCGCCGCCTGCCTTGAACCACTCAATCTGCTGCGCATTGTAAGTGTGATTTACAGCAATGGTTTCCTTCGAACCGTCTTCGTGAACGAGTTCTAAATGCAACGGTTTGTCGGGAGCGAATGAAACGAGGTCAATGAAATTAACCAGGTCGTTTTCCTGAATCTTATCGTAGTCGGCCTCATTGCTGAAAGTGAGTGCAAGCATTCCCTGCTTCTTCAAATTCGTTTCGTGAATTCGAGCAAATGATTTTACCAAAATTGCGCGCACTCCCAAATGGCGGGGCTGCATGGCCGCGTGCTCGCGCGATGAACCTTCGCCGTAATTCTGGTCGCCTACAACGAGTGTCGGAACACCAGCCGCTTTGTATGCGCGCTGCACTTTCGGCACTTCATCGTATGAACCTGTCAGTTGATTCTTAACGCTGTTTTGAGCGCCATTGAAGAAATTGGTAGCGCCGATGAGTGTATTGTTGGCAATATTGTCGAGGTGACCGCGGAAACGCAACCACTGTCCGGCCATCGAGATATGGTCAGTTGTGCACTTGCCCTTTGCCTTGATGAGCACACGAGCACCGGTAATATTTTGTCCGTCCCAATCAGAGAATGGTGCAAGCAACTGAAGGCGCTCGCTGTCGGTTGCAACGTTTACCTCAACACCACTGCCGTCTTCTGCGGGGGCCTGGTAGCCCGGGTCTTCCGCATCGAAGCCTTTCGTTGGCAACTCATCGCCACTTGGCGGATCGAGTTTCACGTGCTCACCTTTTTCATTCACCAATGTATCTGTCATCGGGTTGAAAGTAAGATCTCCTGCAATTGCCAAAGCGGTCGTCAACTCCGGTGAGGCTACAAATGCAAGTGTGTTGGGGTTGCCATCGTTGCGGCTCTGGAAGTTACGGTTGAACGAGTGGACGATGGTGTTCTTCTCTTTTTTCTCTGCACCCACACGCGCCCACATACCGATGCAGGGGCCGCAAGCGTTCGCATAAACAGTCGCACCCATTTCGTTGAACGTGTCGATGAATCCATCTCTTTGAATGGTATATCGTACCACTTCACTTCCAGGGGTGATGCTGAACTCCGCTTTTGGCTTGAGGTTTTTTGCAATAACCTGCTTGGCCAAAGATGCCGAGCGAGCAATGTCTTCGTACGAGGAGTTGGTGCACGAGCCAATCAATCCAACCTCCACTTTCGTTGGCCAGTTGTTCTTGGCTGCCTCTTCTTTCATCTTCGAAATAGGCGTTGCCAAATCGGGAGTAAAAGGACCATTCAGGTGTGGTTCCAGTTCACTCAAATTAATTTCGATTACCTGATCAAAATACATCTCAGGGTTTGCGTATACCTCAGCATCGCCTGTGAGGTGCTCGCGAATGGCATTTGCAAGATCAGCCACTTCCGGACGACCTGTTGAGCGCAGGTAACGCTCCATGCTGTCGTCGTAACCAAAAGTCGAAGTGGTTGCTCCGATTTCAGCTCCCATGTTGCAAATGGTGCCTTTACCAGTGCAGGAAAGCGACGTTGCGCCTTCGCCAAAATATTCTACGATGCAACCGGTTCCACCTTTCACGGTGAGTATGCCGGCTACTTTCAATATCACATCTTTTG
>JAIYBR010000294.1 GCA_027488435.1 Flavobacteriales bacterium | reverse complement strand
TTTTCCCGCCATGAGAATGCACGACAGGTCGCCGGGCAGTTGAGTGCCGTTCACCACGACGCCCTGAAACGCGCGATTTCCCCAACGAGCATCTTGGTCAATGGATCCTTGATCGTAGTATTGCTTGTAACGGTTGGTAACCGTTTTACCCATGGGGTCCCATGGATTTCGTTCGAAGAGCATGAATCGGTTATAGCCTTTCCAAGAAGCGAAGGTTAGATCCGACACGGCCAGCCATTGAATGCCACCCACCGTGGTGTTCCATGATCCGTATTTCGTTTTGAAGTTACCATAGAGATTCATTCCCAGCATGGCGCCTAGGTTTCCACCTAGCGCAACTGTGCCCAACGGATATTGTACGTCCGGACGAAGGCTGTCGGGAATTTGTCGGCCGTAGGATGGTCCTATGCTTCCATTTAAAAACTGAAACATGCGCACATCGAAGCCCCAGGAAGAACCGCCTGGCATTTGACCACTCACGTTGAGAAGCAGATTGGGCAGCTGGGCGTCGTCGCCAATGAAAAGTGAGCGGGGAAGAACGGTGTCTCCGGGCGCCGACGATAGAGTGTAGGGCAACATTTGCCTTGTGTAGGTGGCGAAGAATCGATAGAATCCGTTGACTTGCACCGTGCCGAGCGATTTTTTGAACTCTTGCGGTGAAAGACCTAAGCCGGTAAAACCGGTGATTGAGTCGCGCGTTACAATTCGTTTCGCGCGAACAACGTCATTCGACTGTGAATGCGCAGCATGCAAGCAAACAACAAAAAGGAGAAGGAGAGTAATGCGTTTCATCATTGCATTTCAAGTTGTTTGAATTTTACGAAACGCGCAGGTTGGTCGCCTGCTTTTGGAGGCACCACGTAGAATGGAATGTTTCCATAAGCACATTTTCCGTGGCCGTCGGTTACTTCATAAAACAGACGATAAGCGCCTTCTGTCTTGGGTGCTCGGAATTGCGCAGAGTCCATCTTTTTTCGTTTGAAAAGACCACCGACTGGTAGGGGAGCAGACTCGGCGTCACCTCCGGCTTTGATATCGGTACTTTCAGGAACAATCTGCCAACGAGCTTGCAAAGGATCATTGTTCGAGTCAGTAATCAATGCATTCGCTTCATACATGCGCTCTGAAGTAAGCATGATCGATTCACTTGCATGCTTTTTATCTATCGTCAATGAAGATAAATGAGGTGCGCTGTTTTTTAGGGCCGCATTGTTCCAGAACATTTCCAATTCGTCAATAGGTTCCGAACGAAGACCTTCGCGAGTGAAGAGCCCGTACCAAGTGGATGTTGTTTCTTGCTTAAAGCCCCAGAGAAATACGTAGGAGCCCACGCAGTTGTTGGATGTTTCCAAAATTTCCTTTTCGTATCGCTCTTTGTAGGAAACAGCTTTCTCTGCGCTCGATTGCTCGATGGGTGCCCCCCAGCGGGTTTTGCTAACTTCCCAGTGACCGTTGGGCCCCCATTCCGTTATCATGTAGGGACCTTTCCATCCGAAGTTGGCCAGGTTGTTTCGAACAGAGCTGATGTCTCCGTAGGTGTTTATGCAATAGATATCGATCTCCGGAGCGTCTTGCATGATGAGTTTTACTTCTGCCGCATCCAAACCGGCGGTCACAGTTGAAGTAGGGTGGTTGGGGTCTACCTCATGAATCATTTTGGCGACGTCGTTGACCGCTTTCCAAACGTTGGTATTCGTGTAAAATAAATCCACCTCATTTCCTATTCCCCATAACAGCAATGCAGGATGGTCTTTGATTTCCATGACTATTTTTCGGAAATACTCCAACTGAGCTTTCACTTTCGGCTGGTCATCGTAGTCGAATCCGTGGCGCTCGTGTTGCATCCAAAGGCCCATCATGACGGTAAGTCCAAGTGAGTGCGCTTTGTCCAGAACTTCCTTCGCATTGTCGGTGCTCCAGGTGCGCACAGAGTTACCACCGATTCGAGCGAGCTCTTCCCATTGTTCACCTCCACCGCCTCCTTTCACATAATATTCAATGCCGTTGCGATACAGGCGATAGTCACCATTTGCATTTAGCTTACATTCTACCGGAATGGCTTGTCGGTCGTTCAGTGAGACAATGTTTAGTTCAAGCGGGCCATCAGCAGCAACAATGGTATTGAAAGCGTTGTAACCACTATGGCTCACTTGCAAAGTATCACCAATACAAGCCTGTAGTGTGAATTGTCCATTTGAATCTGTGGTAGCTGTGCATGGTTGATTGAGGTTCGTAATCAACGCCCCCTGTAATTCAGCTTTTTGTTGTGTGATGATTTTACCTTGAATTTGAAGCGATACCATGAGCGCGGTATCTTCTTTGCGAATCCCAGGTTCTGTACCGATAATCTTTTGTTGTAATTGTTTGTTTACTCGAGTGGTGAAATCGCCCGAAACGTTTGGTTCTTGTTCTGTGGAAAGAGTAAAGCGATATTGTATCAGTCTTGGTTTGACAGAATTTCCTGTCCAAAGCATCTTCAGTGTATTGCGCGACTGGTCAATGACAGCTCCCGCAGCGCTGATGCTCGTAATGGTTGCTCCTTCAGGCAAGAATTCTCGGATAGAAGCCATTTCATAAGGATAAGCATGCATTCGGATACTCACGTTGAAATCATTCTTTCCCGCACGCTCAATAATTCGATACGTTGTGTTTGAAACAACGCTTTGAGCGTATAGACTGCTTACGAATAATGGCAGTGAAACAAAAATGATATAGGTAATTTGTTTTATCATTGATATCCGTTGGTGGAATGCTAATCGTTGTCTCTGAGTAGTGTCTTATTAGCTGTCTGCCTTTTTCAAATTTACTTCAACGACACAGCAATCGAGGGGTAAATAAAGGTTAAAAACCGTACAACAAAAAACTTTTTGTAAAACTAACAATATCTCTATCTTCGTAATCAAAATCCATTTTCATGTTAAAAAAATTACTCTTCTCAGTTTTCTTTCTAGGCACTGCTGCAGCGGCTTTCGCTTATAGCGTAACCTTTCGTGTCGACATGTCGCAACAAAGCGGATTCACTACTCCGGAGGTTAATGGTAGTTTCAACAGCTGGTGCGGAAACTGTTTCCCTATGACAGATGTAGACGGCGATAATATCTGGGAAGCGACATTAGACAGTATTGCAGGTACCATCGAGTATAAGTTTTCTGCTGATAATTGGACTACGCAGGAAACATTAATAGCGGGCAGCTCGTGCACTGTTACCAATTTCGGCTTTACGAATCGTACAATGGCGATTACAGAAGATGTAGTTCTTCCGGTCGTTTGCTGGGGTAGTTGCGTCGACTGTGAATTGACACCTCAAAACTACACAGTAGTATTTCAAGTTGATATGAACGGTCAGACCGGATTTACAACACCTGAAGTGAATGGCACATTCAACAGTTGGTGCGGCAACTGCACTCCCATGCAAGACCCTGATGGGGACAATGTGTGGTCGATTGCGGTTACGCTTCCAGAAGGTAACTATGAGTATAAGTACAGTCATGACAACTGGGGTGGCCAAGAGTCATTGGCCGCAGGAAGCTCATGCACCACTACTTCAGGCACGTTCACCAACAGAACGCTCGTATTAGATTCTGATATGACCTTAGATCCGGTGTGTTGGTCGAGCTGCGCAGCGTGCGGTCAGAGCACCGGACCATTCAATGTTGTATTTGCGGTTGATATGTCAACGGTTGACTTTGCATATACTACTCCTGAAGTAAATGGTACTTTCAACGACTGGTGTGGAAGCTGCACCCCTATGGCAGATCCGGATGGCGATGAAATTTGGACAGTTACCGTGTCGTTGCCTACAGGCACTCATGGCTACAAGTTTTCATACGATACATGGTCTGGCCAGGAAGAACTCATTCCAGGGAGTCCTTGCACTTTGACAGAATCCGGTTTCACCAACAGAACAATTGATGTAACTGCGCCGGCTCAATTGGCACCGGTTTGTTGGGGAAGCTGCGAAACGTGTGCAGTAGGTGTGAATGAAAATAGTTCGTTGGCTGTTTCAATCTACCCAAACCCTGCAAACGATGTGTTGACTATTGATTCTAACAACAACGGAATTACGCAAGTAACGATTACCGATATGGCGGGTCGTTCTGCCTATTCGACCTCGCTGACATCTGCACGCCGCGCACAAATCGACGTGAGCGCGCTCTCGGCAGGTACTTATATTGTGACTATTGAAAACAAAACTGAACTGCTTCGTCGTGCAGTTCAACTAGTGAAGTGATAAATTGATTTATGGAAAAGAAAAAGCCCCGCGGAAGTGGGGCTTTTTTTATGGGCGAGGTGAGAAGGGGTAAGGTGTAAGAGGTGAGGGGGTGAGTATCGAGCTGCTTTTGCTTAGTCCACGGCTATTACCCAGCCCACGGCTTCAGCACAGCCCACGGCTTCAGCCGTGGGATTTTTATAAAATGAGATAAGGCTAACGCTTTGACGAAATCGTGAAGCGAAATGAAGCAACCAATCGGCTCTCTTCTGCACAGAAGACATGCGCTACCTACAATCCTATACTCTTATACTCATACAATCCTCTACCCCTAAAAATCAAATACAAACCCTCTATCCCTATACTTCTCAAACAACTTTGCATCAAAAGCATAAAGCTGTGAGGGGCGGTGACGCACGTTTTGTTGTGTCTCGGTGAGTTTCTTCAGGAATTTAACGTGCTGTATTTTCTTGCGGAAATTACCCTTGTCGAATGTTCTTCCGAGGATCGTTTCGAATACATCTTGAAATTCGGTGATGGTGAATTTCTCCGGGATTACACGAGTCCAAATTGGTTCTTCGGCTATCAAGGTCTTTAAACGCTCAAACGAAGCATCTAGAATTTCACGGTGGTCGAAGGCGAGTTTTGGCAGCTTACTTAAGCTGTGCCATTTGGTTTGCTTGGCCCAGTGCGAAGCCACGGGATGTATGTCGGTTAGTTCAACCAAGGCCATATAGCCAACAGTAATGACACGTCCCAATGGGTGGCGATTCACACCACCAAATGTTTGTACCTGTTTCATGCCTACATCATCAATCGATGTTAGGTCGTGCAATACACGGTATGCAGCTGTATCGAGGTCTTCATGCGGATAAACCAAGTCTCCGGGTAATGCCCAAAAATTCTCATAGGGCTCAGCACCTCGTTGAATCAACAGTACTTTTAAATCACCTTGGTGATAACCGAATATTACACAGTCGACAGAAAAGGCTGACTTAAAGAAGGCGTCAATAGGAATGGAATACATATCCTCCGATTGAGTGGCTTTGGGTATGGGCTTTTGTATTTTTTCCATTTCGAAAGCGAGGCGCGAAAATAATAGAAGAGCTATCTAACATCACTACATCTTGATGTAGTTCGAAATTAATTCAAATTCGCATAACAGCAAACATTTTGTACAAATAACAATTAGTATATATTCGCCACAAACAAAGTTCACATGAATCTAAAAATTACCCAAACAGCTCTAGTTGTCTTCGCTCTTTTTCTCAACCTTTCTGCGGAAGCATTTAACATCACCTTTCGTGTCGACATGTCGCAGCAAAGTGGATTTACAACACCCGAAGTGAACGGCTCGTTCAATGGATGGTGCGGTGGATGTTTTCCAATGACAGACGCCGATGGCGACAATATATGGGAGGCTACGACGGACCTGCCTGCAGGAAATTATGAGTACAAATTCGCGGCAGACAGCTGGTTTACGCAAGAGAATCTGTTACAAGGCAGCCCTTGCACTGTTACGAATTTCGGGTTTACCAATCGCTCTTTGGTTGTTACACAAAATGTTGTGTTACCCGTGGTATGCTGGGGTGCTTGTGTGGAGTGTGCATCTGCCCCCGTCTTTTACGATATCACATTTCAAGTGGATATGAGCGAGCAGACTGGCTTTAATACTCCCGAAGTTAATGGTACATTCAACGGTTGGTGTGGAAACTGCACGGCTATGTCTGATGCTAACGGTGATGGCATTTGGTCTGTTACTGTTTCTCTGCAAGAAGGTTCTTATGAGTACAAGTTCAGCCATGATAACTGGAGCGGACAAGAGAGCCTCTCTCCGGGTTCCTCTTGCACTATCACTACGGACAATTTTACAAACCGCGTGATTACTGTTTCTCAAGATGAGGTGCTGCCGGCTGTCTGTTTTGGAAGCTGCTCTGCATGCGGAGTCAATAACGGGCCATTTGATGTGACTTTCCGTCTGGATATGAGTGATGTAACTTTCAGCTATGGTATTCCGGAGATTAATGGCACATTCAACGGCTGGTGCGGCGGATGTGCTCCAATGAGTGATCTCGATGGCGACGACATATGGACCATCACCATTCCTCTTCAGGCCGGTGCTTATGAATACAAATTTGCCTATGATAACTGGGCTGGTCAAGAAGAACTAATTGCCGGTTCTTCGTGCACAATCACAGCGGACGGCTTCACCAACCGAACGATTGATGTAACAGCCGAAGCCGTTCTCGATGTAGTATGCTGGAATAGTTGCACTGCATGTAATGTCGTAGTATTAAATCAAATGAATTTGCCTGTGACATTCGATGACGCTCAGGTTGAATATGGCCTGATCGGATTCGATGGTTCGGAAGACGCTGCTATAGTTGTTGATCCTACAGATGCTGCGAATATGGTTGCCCGTGTAACAAAAAGTGCAACTGCCGGTACTTCGTCGGGTGTTACAATCACAGCTCCTGCTGAACTCGGCTTCAGCAGCGCGGTGCCATTTGCCACCGGAGCAACGACGATGTCTGTGAGA
>JAIYBR010000122.1 GCA_027488435.1 Flavobacteriales bacterium | reverse complement strand
TGATTGAATAGTATTTAACGCCGAGCGAATCGTCGACGGAGTCTAGATCAAACGAGTAACTGATTAGTGCACCTTCCCCAATTGGCGAGAGAATTTTCTTATCGCTCAAGGAAGGAATATAGAGAAGCCGGTTGTAAATGTTATATTCATGGAAACCTTCCAGCGATTTCAGCACATAGTTATCATCGTAGGCCCACTGCTGCGGTATAATTTCCGACTCACCGTAGGAAATAGAAACAGAAGCGGAAGCTCCACTTCCTGCTGGCTTTTCATTCGAGAACTCGTTTACTCCTATAACTTCTTCTGCATAATTCGAAGGTAATTTCCAGTGCGAAACCGTTTGCGCCTCAGACAAATGATACTGCACACGAATGAGCGGACGATCTTTATCCTTTATTTTCACTTTGGTTGAATCCTTATCAAGGCTGGCTGTATCTGGCATCAAGCATTGCACCGAGGTTCGCGTGTAAGCGCTGTATCTTAGTGGGAAATCATGATATCCGGCATGCGACTTCCGTGCATCGATTGCCTTGGAAA
Organism: Flavobacteriales bacterium; assembly: GCA_027488435.1. Classification (GTDB taxonomy): domain Bacteria; phylum Bacteroidota; class Bacteroidia; order Flavobacteriales_D; family Sanyastnellaceae; genus JAIBBG01. The sequence goes on along the minus strand of JAIYBR010000122.1, from coordinate 2,144 downwards.
CCACCTCGCGTGCAATACCACGCCGATCGGCAAAGACTTGCACCGCAGCCAGTTCAGAAGGATTTTCTTCCAACTGAAAAACCACATGCTGGCGGACTCCTTCCGCTACAATAATTGTTGTGTCGGCATCTAGATACCCCATGAAATGGACAACAACAGCATATGTGCCTTTTTCAAGATTGATACTAAAGGAACCATCGGCGTCGGCATTGACAGCCTTAAGTTTCCCGCTTTGCAAGTTTGTAGCGGCAATAGAGGCAAAAGAAGCGGGTTCACGATTGGCGATAGTAACAATACCTTTCATTCCTGTCTGAGCGTGTGCACATAGACAGAGAATGACGAGAAGAAGCCCAAACAGTGCTCGCAAAATCATGGAATGCCAAATGTACATCGGTTAAAAGTATTGCTGCCCATTCGGAGGATCATGAATGTCTGTCGGAAAATGTACGATAACAATGCCTACCCCAAGAAAACTAGACTTATGTTTGTATTGACTCTGACTGCACGGAAAACGCAAGAACGTTTAAGTGCAATCACCTAACAAATAACCAAATCAAATGAAAAAACTGTATTCAGTCCTTCTGACTTTGTTCATTTCGAGCGCAATGTTCGCTCAAGCGGAACATCAGGAATCGGGTGTTATCATTGCATCCGGCTTCCACATCACCCGCCCACTAAGTGAAATTTTCACGGAAAATCCGGTTGATGAAAGCAAAATCGTGAAGAAAGAGTCTTCCGACAAGAAGCACCGTGAAGCCACTAAGTTCGAGTTTACACCGGAGGATGGTGCTCAGTATGACAACGACCCTTCTACTATGCAAACCAAGATGGGCGACAAGCCATCGATGGGCTACAAGGCCAACTGGGCCGGACAAACTGCAGCCGGTTTCCGCCCATACGACCCTTCAGGGGCTGTAGGTCCGAATCACTACATACAAATGATCAACGCAACGGTATTCAAGGTATATGATAAAAGTACCGGAACCGTATTGCTCACAGGAACCTTGGGCAATTTGTGGTCGCCTGCTGTCGGCAACAATGGTGACCCCATTGTTATGTACGATAAAGCAGCTGATCGTTGGTTTCTTGCCCAGTTTGGTACATCAACCGACCGTAAGATTTACATCGCGGTTTCGACTACCAACAATCCACTTGGGTCATACTACACCTACACAGACGCATCGCCTCAATTCCCGGACTCTTTGAAGTTTAGTGTTTGGCAGGATGGTTACTACATGACATCGAACCAATCAACCCAGAAAGTTTTCTGTTTTGAGCGCACAGCCATGATTGCCGGAACTCCCGGAGCACGCTCAGTGTATGTTAACTACACTCCTCCGAAAGCTGGTTTCTTCGTACCTCTTCCAGGTTGTGCTGCCGATGGCACGTTGCCTCCAGCCGGCACTCCTTGTCCTATCGTTTCATATGAAGATAACAACTGGGGGACTGCCTACGTCGATCGTGTGAACATCTACAACATGACTGTTAACTGGGCACTTACCACTCCAACAGCAACTATCACGCTCGGCAGCCAATTACCTGTTGCTGCCTTCAACTCAACCTACAACTCAAGCTGGAACGATATTTCTCAACCAGGTACTACGCAAAAACTCGATGCCATCGGCGGCGCCATGATGTACCGCGCTCAGTGGAAATCATGGAGCGGCTACAACACCATGATTCTTAGCTGGAATGTTCTCGTAGGAACATCGCAGCGTAGTATTAAGTGGGTTGAATTACGTCAGAATCAGAGCACAAACGTTTGGTCTGTTTATCAGGAAGGTATTTACACACCCGATGCAAGCTCACGTTGGATGAGTTCTATCTGCATGGACAACAACGGATCGATCGGTCTGAGCTACATGAAGTGTAACGCTACTACCATTTACCCTGGTCTATACTACACAGGCCGTCGCAGCTGCGACCCACTGGGCACATTACCTGTAACCGAAACCCTCGTGGTAGCCGGAACAGGATCACAAACCGGTGGTAACCGTAACGGAGACTATGCACACCAGTGTCTAGACACCGATGGAGTAACCTTCTGGAGCACCAGCGAATTCATGGGCGGAACTACGGGAACCAGTGCTGCACGCACGCGCATCTTCTCGTATCAAATTGCACCTTGCAGCATCACTGCAGGA
>JAIYBR010000277.1 GCA_027488435.1 Flavobacteriales bacterium | reverse complement strand
GTTACTTTCATTACGTTTCCGGGAACAATTGCGCCGTTTTTAACTACGGGAGTTGACTTGATTCCGCCCACGGCCAATATGCACGCGTCTGGTGGGTTGATGATGGCAGTGAATTCGTCTATACCAAACATACCGAGGTTGGATATGGTGAAGGTATTTCCTTCCCAGTCGCTCGGTTGAAGTTTCTTGCTCTTGGCTTTTTCAGCGAATGATTTTACTTCAGCACCTATTTGCGAAAGCCCTTTTTCATTGGCAAAACGTACTACAGGAACCAGCAAACCTTCGTCAACTGCTACAGCTACGCCAATGTGAACGTGTTCGTTGTAGCGAATGGTTTCGCCTCTCCACGATGAGTTTACTTTCGGATGCAGGCGCAGTGCCATAGCACACGCTTTCACAACCATATCGTTGAATGAAATCTTGGCAATTCCGCTATCGTTGATTGACTTGCGCGCTACCATGGCATTGTCCATGTCGATTTCCATCGTGAGATAGAAATGTGGTGCAGTGAACTTGCTTTCAGCCAAACGACGCGCAATCGTTTTGCGCATTTGCGAAACGTTCTCTTCTGTGTAACGTTCGGTGCCTGCAGGAATGAATGTAGGAACGTGCGTTGGGGTTGATGCAGCAGCGGGAGTAAAGTTCTCCACGTCGCGACGAACGATACGTCCGCCATCTCCGCTACCGGCCACATTGCCGATATTGATACCCTTTTCTTCCGCGATTTTCTTCGCCAACGGCGACGCTTTCACGCGGCCATTGACAGCTGATGGAGCCGAAACGACGGGCGCAGCAGCGGCTATCGGCGCGGCAGCAGGTGCTGCAACGGTTGCAGGAGCATCAGCAACAGCAACAGGGGCCGGTGCAGCTTGCGCGGCTGGTGCAGCTGCCGCATCAGAAGCAATCAAAGCAGCCACGTCTTCGCCCTCTTTTCCAAGTATGGCCAATATCGAATCGACTTTGGCGGTCTGTCCTTTTTCTACACCAATGTGCAGGAGTACACCATCCTGGAATGATTCAAATTCCATCGTGGCTTTATCGGTTTCGATTTCAGCGAGTACTTCGCCGCTCTTCACTTTGTCTCCTACTTTCTTGTTCCACGATGCAACGGTACCTTCTGTCATGGTATCGCTCAACTTGGGCATGCGTACTATTTCTGCCATAGCTTGTTTTCTCTTGCGGTTGTTGTTGGTTGTAGTTTTTTAGTCGTTCACGTATGGATAGTCATCCTGCATGTAAACGTCTTTGTACAGCTCATCGGCTGTTGGAAGAGGCGACTCTTCTGCAAATTTCACGGAATCATCTACCAAGGTTTTCACGTCGGTTTCCACTTCTTCGATTTGCGCTTCGGTCATCCAGTTATTCTCGCGAATCACACGCAAAACGTGTTCAATCGGATCTTGTTCCTGGTATTCAGCAACCTCTTCTTTGGTTCGGTATTTCTGTGGGTCGCTCATCGAGTGACCTTTGTAGCGATAGGTTTTGATGTCGAGCAAGGTTGGTCCTTCGCCTTTGCGTCCGCGTTCGGCGGCGCGCTCGATGGCTTCGCACACAGCCTCCGGACGCATTCCATCGACCGTCTCGGAGGGCATCAAAAATGAAGCGCCCAATTGAGACAGATCCGTTACGTTGGAGGTGCGCTCAATCGAGGTTCCCATCGCGTATTGGTTGTTTTCAATAATGAAGATAACCGGAAGCTTCCAGGTCATGGCCATGTTGAAGGTTTCAAACAAGGCACCCTGACGAGCAGCACCATCACCAAAGAAGGTGAGGGTTACGTTGTCGTTGCCGTTGTATTTGTCGGCAAATGCAATACCTGCACCCATGGGGATTTGCGCGCCTACGATACCGTGGCCACCGAAGAGGTTGCGGTCTTTATCGAACATGTGCATCGATCCACCTTTTCCTTTTGAAAGGCCGGTGGCTTTGCCATAAAGCTCAGCCATTACTTTTTTCGGGTCGGAACCCATGACCAACGGATGAGCGTGGTCGCGGTAGGCAGTGATGACTTTATCAGTAGGGCGAATAGCTTCCATCATACCGGAAAGAATTGCTTCCTGACCGATATAGAGGTGGCAGAATCCGCCAAATTTTTGTTGGATGTACAAGTGGCCGCACTTCTCCTCGAAGCGACGCATTAAAAGCATCTCACGATACCACTTGATGTATGTGTCTTTTCCGAAGCGCGAAGCTGCAGCTTTTTTCGCAGTGGATTTGCCGGTGGCGATTTCAGTTGCCATAGTGTTTTTTCTAAGGGTTACAAATATAAACCTGCGTGTGCTTAGACAAGCAGGAAAAAGTCTGTTGAAGCAGTCATGGAAAACTGCACGAAACCCAAGTGTCGATTGACTCGATTTCTGTTGTTTTAAAAGGTATTCGCGGTCATTGCGCGAAAGAATCATTATGCTTTGAACTGGCGCAGGAATCGAAGGTCGTTTTCGAAAAACATGCGCAGGTCGTCAATTTGATAGCGGAGCATCGTGATGCGTTCGATACCCATTCCGAATGCAAATCCGCTGTATTTGTCGGGGTCGATGCCGCTCGCTCGAAGCACCTCCGGATCGACCATGCCACATCCCATAATTTCCAGCCAGCCCGTACCTTTCGTAATGCGATGGTCGGCTTCACTGTTCAGACCCCAGTACACGTCCATTTCGGCGCTGGGTTCGGTGAATGGGAAGTAGGAAGGACGCAAGCGAATTTTTGCCTTGCCGAAAAACTCTTGCGTGAAGTATTGCAGCACTTGCTTCATGTCGGCAAAAGAAACACCTTCATCGATGTACAATCCTTCGATTTGGTGAAACTGACAATGAGCGCGAGAGCTAACCGCTTCATTGCGATATACGCGACCGGGCATAACAATGCGAATAGGCGGTTTGTGTGTTTCCATGGCACGCACCTGCACGCTGCTGGTGTGAGTGCGGAGCACCATTTCTTTCTCGCCTTCTTGTGCTGGCTTGTGAATGAAAAAGGTGTCTTGCATGTCGCGGGCCGGGTGCTCGGGCGGAAAGTTGAGTCCCGAGAACACGTGCCAGTCATCTTCTATCTCGGGCCCATCGGCCACGGTGAAGCCGATGCGAGAGAAGATGTCGAGAATTTCGCGGCGCACAATCGAAAGAGGGTGGCGAGTGCCCAATGGCACTGCACCGGTTGGCCTACTCCAGTCGAAGCCTTCATTGGAAGTGCTCCCTGTTGATGTTGCTTGCTGAAGTGAGTCGAGACGCTCCTGCACGGCGTTTTTGAGCTTGTTGAGCTCCTGACCGAGCACTTTTTTCTCATCGGGTGCTACTTGTTTGAAGCCCTCGAATAAATCGTTGAGAATGCCTTTGCGTCCGAGGTATTTAATGCGAAACTGCTCAACCTCCTCGGCCGTGGTGGCGTTGAAAGCGGCTATCTCACCCAGGTGCAGTTGTATAGTATCCAGCATCGGCTTAGCGATTGATAACTTCCATTTTCATGGTAATGTCGACCACCGGACGATCGCGCATGGTTTGCTGGTTGTTGATGCTGTCGATGACAGCAAAGCCATCGACTACTTCTCCAAAAACTGTGTATTCCATATCGAGCTGAGCAGTGCCGCCAACCGTTTTGTAAGCTTGCTTTTGGGCGTCGGTGTATTTGAAGCCCGGGTTGTTGCGGCCAATATTCATTTCCAGTTGGCTTAGCTCCATGTCGGTCCAGGTTCTTCCCTGCACGATGTAAAACTGACTGCCGCTGGAAGCTTTTTTCGGGTTGATTTGATCGCCTTGACGAGCGGCACAAAGAGCTCCGCGCTTGTGCACGAGATTTGGGTTAAACTCAGCCGGCACGGTGTAACCGGGGCCACCGCCACCGAGCATCAGACTTGGCGCGGCTCCGCGACTTTGAGGGTCACCACCTTGAATCATGAAGGTTTTGATGCAGCGGTGGAATAGTAAATCATCGTAGTACTTTTCTTTCACCAGCTTGAGGAAGTTGTCGCGGTGCTGCGGAGTCTCGTTGTAGAGCATCACAGTCATGTTGCCGAAGCGAGTGCTCACGCGCACCAGCGGTGCTTTCGAAGGGTCGGTAGGAGTTGCTGCCGGCGCCGGTTGTGTTGTAGCT
>JAIYBR010000050.1 GCA_027488435.1 Flavobacteriales bacterium | reverse complement strand
GTGGCGGGCTATCATGGTCAAGGAGATATTTGGCTAGTGAAGCTAGATTTTCTTGGCAATCTTACATGGCAAAAATGTTTGGGTGGATCTCAAGGTGACAGCGGTGCGCAAATTCACCAGACATCTGGATTAGGAATGATACTCATGGGAAACTCGAATTCGGATGATTACGATGTAGAAGGTAATATGGGCTGGGATATCTGGGTGGTTAAACTTTCTGCTGTCGTTAATGTTCCCGAGATTTACGATGAAAAGGTATCCGTTTATCCAAATCCAGCTGCAGACCACTGCATCTTTGCAGTAGATGAAGAAATCATTGGAAAGGAATATTACTTGTTCGATACATTTGGTAAAACAATACTTCAAGGAAAAATATCCTCCACTAAAACAGAACTGAAAATTTCTGAATTGCCAAGCGGAATTTATACTGTGAGAATGGACACCGGTTTATCGGTGCGACTAATTAAAAATTAGCCAACCCTTTCTGTTTGTCAACAAATAAAAGGTATCATTATTTGGATGTGTGTATTGTTCTGCGTGATTAATAAATAATAAAAAGTGTAATTTCTTCGAATCCAGTTTACGTCGAATTTAGTCCTTAACACACGGTGTCCAATAGCCCCCATGCGCTAGGTGGTTACATAATTTAGAAGGCCCGTCCCAATAGCTTTACTTTCTAAGGTTAATATTGCGTCCTTACTATTTCGCCATTTTACTATTCGCCCTTCTCACCCTATCTTCGCGGCCCTAAAAAATTGAGTGCTATGATGATTACCCTCACCCTTCCTGATGGCAGTACACGCGAAGTAGCCAAAGGAACAACTTCCTTGCAGGTGGCACAGTCCATCAGCGAAGGCCTTGCCCGCAACGTGCTGAGCGCGGAAGTAAATGGCGAGGTAATCGATGCTACGCGCCCCATCGAGGCCGACGCTACGCTGAAGCTCCTTACGTGGAATGACGATAGTGGTAAAAGCACCCTCTGGCACTCATCGGCTCACTTGATGGCCGAAGCTCTCGAGGCGCATTACCCGGGTATCAAACTGGCTATCGGTCCGCCCATTGAAAATGGCTTTTACTACGATGTAGATTTTGGTGACGTTGAGTTTTCGCAAGCAGATTTTGCAAAGGTTGAAAAGACTATGCTGGAGCTGGCTCGTCAAAAGAGTGAGTATATCCGAAAGGAAGTATCCAAGGCAGATGCGATTCACTTCTTTCGTGAGAAGGGAGATCAGTATAAGTTGGAGCTCATCGACGGCTTAGAAGACGGACAAATTACCTTCTACTCGCAAGGCAATTTTACGGATCTCTGTCGCGGTCCGCACATCCCGAATACCGGATTCATCAAGGCTGCCAAGCTGCTCAACGTGGCCGGCGCTTATTGGAGAGGCGATGAGAAGAACAAAATGCTTACACGTGTGTATGCCATCACGTTCCCGAAGCAATCGGAGCTCGAAGACTATTTGAAGTTGCTCGAAGAAGCCCGCAAGCGCGATCACCGAAAGCTTGGAAAGGAACTCGGACTGTTTGCCTTCTCGCAAAAGGTGGGAAGCGGTCTTCCGTTGTGGCTGCCAAAGGGAACCGACCTGCGCATGCGCCTCACAGCCTTCCTCACGGATGCTCAAAAGAAGATGGGCTATTTGCAGGTAATCACTCCGCACATTGGCTCGAAGGAACTTTACGAAACCAGCGGACACTGGGAGAAATATGGCAAAGACAGTTTTCAGCCCATCAGCACTCCGCAAGAGGGCGAGATGTATATGCTGAAGCCGATGAACTGTCCGCATCACTGTGAAATTTTCAAGACCGAACCCCGCTCATACCGCGATCTTCCCTTGCGCCTAGCCGAGTTCGGAACCGTTTATCGCTACGAACAAACCGGTGAGCTACACGGTCTGACGCGCGTGCGTGGATTCACTCAAGACGATGCTCATATTTTCTGTACTGTCGACCAGGTGAAGGAAGAAGTTGGAAAGGTGATTGACCTCGTTTTGTATATCTTCAAAACCCTCGATTTCCCGGACTTCCTTGCACAGGTTTCCTTGCGCGACCCCGGAAACCCATCGAAATACATCGGCTCTGATGCCAACTGGGAAGCTGCTGAGCGTGGTATCCAGGAAGTTGCTACGGAAAAGGGCCTCAAGACAGTGGTGGAATACGGCGAGGCTGCTTTCTACGGTCCGAAGCTCGACTTCATGGTGCGCGATGCCATTGGCCGCCGCTGGCAGTTGGGAACGGTGCAGGTCGACTACAACCTGCCTGAGCGTTTTGAGTTGGAATATACCGGGGCTGATAACCAGAAACACAGACCGGTTATGATTCACCGCGCTCCCTTCGGATCGATGGAACGTTTTGTGGCCATTCTCATTGAGCACTGTGCCGGACAGTTCCCATTGTGGCTCACACCGGAGCAGGTGAAAATTCTGCCCGTATCAGAAAAATATAATGATTACGCTCAGAGTGTAGCAAAATCGTTAATTTCTTACGATATTCGCGCCCTCGTTGACGAAAGGAACGAGAAAGTAGGTAAGAAAATTCGCGATGCGGAATTGGAAAAAGTGCCTTACATGTTGATTGTAGGAGAAGAGGAACAAGGCGCCGGAACAGTATCAGCGCGTAAGAAGGGAGAAGGAGACATAGGTTCTTTGGCCATAGCTGACTTCGCCAACAAAGTGAATGAAGAAATAAAAGCCATGCTGTCAGCACAGTAAGGCATTGACATAAGTAAAACGTAAAACAGGAGGAGCCATTAACGCACCGCAAAACAGGGCAATGAGAGGTCGCCGATCACTCGAACCCGAACATAAGCTGAACGAAAAAATCACCGCCGCAGAAGTGCGCTTAGTCGGTGAGAACATTGAACAGGGCGTTTATACACGCGCTGAAGCGTTGCGCATGGCGCAGGACCTGGAGCTCGACTTGATTGAGATTTCCGGTAATGCTGTTCCACCGGTTTGCCGCATCTACGATTACAGAAAGTTTCTGTATGACCAGAAGAAGAAGATGAAGGAGATTAAGGCTAAGCAAACGAATGTCACTACCAAAGAGATTCGCTTCGGCCCTAACACTGACGATCACGACTTCGACTTCAAACTCAAGCACGCGAAGGCGTTCTTGCAGGAGGGAGCTAAAGTGAGAGCCTATGTGCACTTCAAAGGCCGCTCAATCGTGTACAAAGATCGCGGTGAAATTTTATTGACGCGTTTTATTCAGGAACTCATGGAATATGGTCTTCCTGAACAAATGCCCAAGCTCGACGGAAAGAGAATGTTCATCATTATCAATCCGAAGAAAAAATAACAACGGAAGTAATTTTTAATAATCAATACAATGCCTAAATCAAAAACCAAGTCCGGCGCGAAGAAGCGATTCAAGCTCACCGGCACAGGAAAGATTAAGCACAAGAAGGCGTTCAAGAGACACATCCTTACCAAGAAGGAGACAGCGCGCAAGCGTGCCCTCGGTAACGATGCTATCGTGCACCCAGCTGATGCTAAATCAATCAGGAGACAATTGCTCGTCCCAACCGCTTAATCCCGGTAAAACAGAGCAGGTACGTTTAACCCGACACTTGGTCTTAAGAGCAGCGTAACAACTGCCGCCAACGTCAAAAAACAACAACATTATGCCACGCAGTAAAAATGCAGTAGCCTCCAGAGCCAGGAGAAAGAAAGTCTTAAAATTGGCCAAAGGGTATTTCGGTTCACGTAAGAACGTTTGGACCGTTGCCAAAAACGCAGTAGAAAAAGCGTTGACCTATGCATACGTAGGTCGTAAACACAAGAAGCGCAACTTCCGTTCATTGTGGATTGCTCGTATCAACGCAGGTGTGCGTCCGTATGGAATGTCATACTCTGAGTTCATGGGTAAGGTTCACAAGAATGGCATTGAACTCAATCGCAAGGTGCTTGCCGACTTGGCAATGAACCACCCAGATGCGTTCAAGGCAGTTGTCGATAAGGTGAAATAGAATAACGCTATCAATGATATCGACGGAGCGCACCATTTGGTGCGCTCTTTTTTTGTTTTAATTCTGAATTGTGCTCGCTCAGCAAAGGGTCGCCAAGATGTTGTTTCAACTACATTTGTGTTCACTCAAAAAACTCTTTTCATGATGTCGGCAACTCTTCCAATACTTCGTGTTTTTATTTTCTTAGCGCTTCCATTCGCTGTTTTTGCTCAAACAGCGCCGGCTCAAAACAAAGATGAGTTTCCTGAAAAGGCCATTTGGATGAACATCGACCATAAGCTGGTGATGGATAATCTGAAGGACAAGATTGCCATTCTTGTCATTAGCGATGAACGCAGCGTTGAATGCGAATACTATTTGCGCATGATGGAGGCGATGTCGATTAAAACACCTGCAACACAATTGATCGAGGTTATGGTTGCCGATACAACCAACCCGCTATCGCGAAAGCATTTGGTCAATTACATTCAGCGCAATGGTTACATGCATCCGATAGCCGTTTTCCCGGATTTGGCCGGTTTTAAAAACATGAAGGTGGAATCGGCGCCCTACTTTATTTTGTACGAGAAGGGACTGCGCACCATTACTCAGGGTGGGCATGATGGATATGTTGCGATTACCAAACGCATTGAAATACTCAACGAGCAGGGAGATGTTTTCCCTACATGCCTCAACCATCAGTTTCGTTCCTATTTAGAACCGGCATCATTCGCCAATCCGGTTGTAGAAACGCCCACCTATATCGCCTTTGAAGAAGGGGGTGAGCATATTTATCTCAACGATGCGGCACATAACCGCATGATTGAGTTTGATGCGGATGGGACAATTACGCATCTTGTCGGTACAACCTTGCCCGGCTATTTTGATCAGAATGTTTTCACATCTCAGTTCAACCGACCGCGCGGAATGGTGCACGCCGACGGTAATTTATACATAGCAGACACCCATAACAACAGAGTTCGTGTGATTGATATGACGACCGAGCAAGTCACCTCTTTGCTTGGCAGTGGATATATCACCTGGAAAAAGGTGAAGACTATAGACGCACGTTTCGAACCCTTGGGGCTTCCAACGGATTTGGCTGTTTTGGGCAATTTGCTTTACGTAGCTAGCGCCGCGACCAATCAATTATTTGAGGTCGACATGAAAGATGGTTCTGCCGAATTGCTGTGCGATTTACCGGATGGAAATGTTGGGCTGCTGCGAAACTGTCCGGTAAACCTTAACGCCGGTAGCAATGTCCTATATGTGACAATGGCCGATGGTAAGGCATACAAGGTGGACCGAAAGGGAAAGATCACGGAGTTGAAGAAGGGAACTCCCTTTCGATTTGCATCTGTATGCGAATGGAAAAACGGAATCGCCGGAGTGACGAAAGATGGAAGGGTCGTTTATCTGGAAGAGGAGAAGGATTGGAAGGTAGTGGGCGAGCAGGTAGTGGAGGGTAAACCGAAGAATGATGTGCGCGTGCAGGGCGCTACAGACATTATGTCGAAAGATGGAGACTTGTATGTCGTAGATAGTGACAATCACCTGGTGCGGATGCTCGGCTCTTCGAGTGATAAGTTGATGAAGAACTTTTGGTTTCGACCCAACCAGGAACTCGTCGGATTTGATGCGGCTCACACCAATGGTGATATCGTGTTGCTCGATAGTTTATTTTTAGGAAGCAAGCCTGTCGAGCTGCATGTGTTGCTCGATCTGGAAGGTTATAAGATTGTGTCGGCGGGACAAAATGAGTTATTGCCCATGGATGTTTCCGGAAAATTGAAAGTGGATTCGGAGATGATACGCAAGGAGGAGTTCACGCTGACAGTCGATCCAGAATATCCGGATCTCGATATATACCTGGAAATCTATATAACGCTGGAACACCCCGAGAACAAAGGATTGTTCTTGATTAAACGAGCTTACCTCGACATTCCGATTGCAAAGCAGCCTGGAGCTGAAACGTTGCAAGAACAGATTTTCAAACCGAATCTGTTGCCTTACTAATTCTACTTGCCATCAGTGATGCGACTCAAGGCAATGGCGGCCTCGGTGTAGTCGGGTTTAATCGATAGCGCCTTGCGATAATCAGCTTCTGCCTCTGCACGCTTGTTCAAGCTTTCATTGCACAGACCACGATTGTAATAGGCTTGATAGTATCCGGGAAAGATGTTGACGGCATTACTGAAATAATATGCAGCGCTGTCATATTGCTGCATGTATTCCAAAAAGACGAAGCCTTTATTGAAGTGTGCTGCCACAAACTTCGGGTCGATTTTCAAGATTTCATCGTAACAAGTAAATGCCTCTTTATAGCGTTCCTTTTTTCGGAAGCCAGTTTCTTGCAGATACATGGCCTTGTTGTACCAGGCTTCAACACTGCGCGGGCGAATGCCAATAGCTGATGTGTAGTACTCTTTTGCAAGGTCACTCTTTTTAGCGGCATACAACAAACCCACTTCGATGTAGGCGTCGTAGTAATCGGGGTCTACTTCGATAGCCGTTTTGTAGGATGAGGCCGAAACATCGGTATCACCCATGGTTTTGTACAAGCGTCCGCGCAGGTAATAGGCCTCTGGTTCAAATTCATTGACGCGCAAGGCCGTATTGAGTTGACGGCGAGCCACATCATGATTGCCAAGCACGATGTCGATACCTGTTTTCTTGAGTAGCCCGGGCACGTTTAACGAATCGTATCTCAAACAGGTACTGTAGTCATCGTAAGCTTCTTTTACTTTTTCTTGTTTGAAATACAATTCGCCGCGAAGGAGGTAAATGTCTGCCTTTGTAGAGTCGATGCCGATGGCGCGTAGTATGTCGGTGTATGCATTAGGAAACATAGCTCTGTCGCCCCAGTAGCGTGCGCGTTCTAGATAAGCGGCATAATCATTTGGATTATCGATGATACGCTGATTGATGGCGCGTAATAGCGAGTCTAGTTGTGCGATGGAATCGGCTTGTGCTTCCAGTTCGGAGGTGTTGGATTTGCTCTGCTGTTGCATGCCATCGCACGAATGCATGCTGAGCAGAGAACAGAATGAAATCAGAATCGAAAGAATACGCATGAGGTTGAAACGATTAAAATGAAAAGGCCCCCGAAACATCGGGGGCCAAATTTCGCACTTTCCGTCCATTCCCCCAAAAAGCAATGAGTTGGCTGATGGGTTGATTGTGAGGGGAGGACCTTTAATAGGAAAGGTTATGCAGTAACCAGGTTCTTGGCAGCGATAGCTTCCTTCACCTTGGTCTCGATTTCTTCCATCAAATCGGGATTGTCTTCGAGGAGTTGCTTCACGGCATCGCGACCTTGACCTAGTTTAGTTTCGTTGTAGCTAAACCATGAACCGCTCTTCTTCACCACGTTTAGGTCGACGCCCATATCGATTAGTTCGCCTACGCGGCTAATGCCATGACCGTAGATGATATCGAACTCAGCAGTTCGGAAAGGTGGAGCAACTTTGTTCTTCACGATTTTCACCTTGGTGCGGTTACCGATGGCGTTTTCTCCGTCTTTGATTTGCTGTGAGCGACGAATGTCGATACGAACCGAAGCATAGAACTTCAATGCGTTACCACCGGTAGTCGTTTCGGGGTTACCGAACATTACGCCGATCTTCTCACGCAATTGGTTGATGAAGATGCAGCAGCATCCTGTTTTGCTGATGGTAGATGTGAGTTTACGCAATGCCTTAGACATCAAACGAGCCTGAACACCTACGTTGCTATCGCCCATTTCGCCTTCGATTTCAGCACGCGGAGTAAGCGCTGCCACTGAATCGATCACGATGAGGTCGATGGCGCCTGAACGAATGAGGTTGTCGGCGATTTCCAATCCTTGTTCGCCGTTGTCGGGCTGAGAGATGAGCAGATTTTCAGTATCGACACCCAACGCCTCTGCGTAGAATTTGTCGAACGCGTGTTCCGCATCAATGATGGCGCAAATACCGCCGGCCTTCTGGCACTCGGCAATCGCGTGGATGGCGAGCGTGGTTTTACCTGAAGATTCCGGACCGTAGATTTCGACGATACGTCCTTTCGGGTAACCGCCTATGCCCAGTGCCAAATCGACACCGATAGAACCACTTGGAATTACTTCAATTTGCTCTGTGGCTTCATCGCCCAATTTCATTACGGCACCTTTTCCGTAGGTCTTTTCCAACTTGTCCATTGCGAGTTGGAGCGCCTTCATTTTTTCTTTGTTTACATCAGCCATTGTATTGTGTTTTAAAAGTTAGCTATCCTTGAATAGTGACGCAAGGTATGTGGGCCAGATTGTAAACTATTTACAACGAAAAAGAATTTATGAGCATGAAATTAAAAGTAGCGAGCGAGGGCGGGCGGCTTCGGTGGAATAATATTCCAATATGTGAGTGGCGAGTGGCGAGTGAATAATGGAGAATGGAGAATGGAGAATGGAGAATGGAGAATGGAGAATGGAGAATGGAGAATGGAGAAT
>JAIYBR010000062.1 GCA_027488435.1 Flavobacteriales bacterium | reverse complement strand
TGATGGTAACCGCCACTGTAAAGCTTGCGCCCAAGCAGGTTCCAACGCGAGGTGTAACCATGTAGGTTGCTACGGCTGCTGAAGCACCTGTGAGCGTAAGTGTCTGAGAAATGTTGGCTTGTGGTGTGTTCTGAGCCGAACCACCGGTGAAGCCCGTGCCGGTAGGGGCGCTCCACGTGTAGGTAGTACCTGCAGGCACAACACCATCGTCTACGTTGGTAGGAGCCACTACGAAAGCAACGCCCGTACATCCTTTGCCGGTTAGGTTGTTGATGGCCGGAATGGTAGGCACAGTTATGGCAACCGACGCGCTGTTGTTGCTGCAAATTCCTTGAGAAACCACTACGCGGTAGTATCTCGTAGCGCTAATGTTGGTAGCTGTGTAGGTATTACCCGTTGCTCCCGAAATAGTATTGAATGTAACGTCGTCGGTTGAAGACTGCCACTGCACGCTGCCTGTGTGGCCGCTTACTGTGAGCGTCGTGCTATTGGTTCCTGAGCATACGGTTGTTCCGCCTGCAATTGAACCTGCGCTGGTGTTTTGTATGATGTTGAAATCTACTGCAGCTCGGCAGCTGTTGCCAAGGTTGGAGCAATCAACATAATATGTGGTGGTA
The DNA here is from genome assembly GCA_027488435.1 of Flavobacteriales bacterium. GTDB lineage: Bacteria > Bacteroidota > Bacteroidia > Flavobacteriales_D > Sanyastnellaceae > JAIBBG01. The sequence goes on along the minus strand of JAIYBR010000062.1, from coordinate 4,388 downwards.
CCAACGGTATTGGTGTTGGAGAGGCCCGAGCCTGCAACTCCTACCGGATTGAATGATGTGCCGGAGCCAATGATAGAGCCACCTGAAACAACGGTGTACCAGTTTTCTACTCCAGGGATGGTGTAGGTAACGGTTATTGACATGTAATCTACGGAAGCTGTTCTGCTGTTTCCTGTATTGGCATTCACAGCTGAAAGCACTATACCGAAGTTGTTGGCGTTGATTTCTGCGGCCGTCCATGTTGTACCCCACAAGTCTGCTGAGCCACCATACACTGCGCTAGCAAGCCCACTGTTGGACCAGTTGGTTCCTAACACGGCTTTATTGGTGGCCTGCACTGTACCACCTTTTACCAAGCTTACACGGTTATCTTGCAAAAATGGACTGGTTGTGCCCGACGAAGAGCGGTTGATAGTGACGCTTATACCATTCACTACCGCGTTAGTTGGTATGGCAAAGCCATAGTTTGTCCCTTGAAGATAGTTCGTTGTAGCGTTGGAGTTAATAGACATACCGGCTGTACCGCCGCCCGCAATGTTGTTTGGGTTACTCCATGCTACTGTTCCAATACCGGTAACGTTCGTTCCCGTTCCGGCGTCGCGCGGTCCGGATACTTGGTTGGTCTGATCGGCGCAAGTAACCTGCAGGCTGCCTGAGCCACCCGCACACACCGTTGCGTCAGTTACCGTTGGAACCGGCAACATGTTCATAGTGACAGATGCCGTGTTTGCTGATGCGCAAATGCTATTGGTTACTACAGCGCGGTAGTATGTAACCGCTCCAATGTTGGTAACGGTGTATGTCGATGCAGTTGCGCTGTTAATGTTAGAGAATGTGGTGTTGTCGGTAGACGACTGCCACTGTATGTTTCCGGTATTTCCCGAAAGTGTCAAGACAGTACTATTGGCATCGGGGCACACAGATGTTGCGCCTGCGATTGAACCCGCAACTGATGCTGCATTTACAGTTACCGTGCGTGTAGCAGCTGCGCTGGCGCAACCACCTGAGCCGTTGACGGTGTAGGTCATGGTTGCTGTACCTACGCTCGCACCTGTTACGACACCTGTAGAGGCGTTTACCGATGCTACACCCGTGTTGCTGGATGTCCAAGAGCCGCCGGTGTTACCGTTGCTCGTGAACGTGGTCGTTCCGCCTACGCAAATGGTTTGCGTACCGCTAAGGGTACCTGCATTGGGCGCGGCTGTAACGGTTACTGTGCGTGTAGCAGTTGCATTGGCGCAACCACCCGTGCCGGTAACCGTGTAGGTAATAGTTGCTGTGCCAGCTGCTACGCCGGTTACAAGACCATTGGATGCGTTCACTGTAGCTACTGCAGCATTGCTTGTTGACCAAGCTCCACCACCATTTCCATTGCTGAATAAAGCCGTAGTGCCACTCACGCAAATAGTTTGCGTACCGCCAACAGTGCCCGCGTTGGGCGGCGCGGTAACGGTTACCGTGCTTGTGGCCGTTGCGTTAGCACAACCGCCTGTCCCTGTTACGGTGTAGGTTATGAAGGAGGAGCTGGACGCAACACCTGTGACAACACCTGAAGTGCTGTTTACAGTGGCGGCTGCTGTATTGTTTGATGACCACGTACCACCGCTGTTACCATTGCTTGTAAGGGTGGTGGTACCACCGATGCAGATAGCCAGTGTACCGCTAAGGGTGCCCGCATTGGGCGCCGCGGTAACTGTCACTGTGAGTGAGGAAGTTGCGTTGGCGCAACCACCCGTGCCAGGAACTGTGTAGGTAATAGTTGCTGTACCAGCTGCTACGCCGGTTACAAGACCATTGGAAGCGTTCACTGTTGCAACTGCAGCATTGCTTGTTGACCAAGTTCCACCCCCAAAACCGTTGCTGAATAAGCCTGTAGTACCGCCTACACAAATGTTTTGCGTACCGCTAACGGTGCCCGCATTGGGCGCTGCGGTTACGGTTACTGTGCGTGTGGCGGTTGCATTAGAGCAACCACCTGTGCCGGTTACTGTGTAAGTGATGGTGGCTGTTCCTGAACCCACCCCGGTAATTACACCTGTAGAGCTGTTCACTGTGGCAACGCCGACTGCGTCCGAAGTCCAAGCGCCACCGGCGCTACCGTTGCTGGAGAATGTAGTTGTTCCACCAACACAGATGCTCTGTGTGCCGCTAACGGTACCCGCATTCGGGGCTGTGGTTACTGTCACTGTGCGTGTAGCAGTTGCATTCGAGCAACCGCCTGTTCCTGTTACGGTATAGGTGATGGTTGCAGTACCTGCCGCCACACCGGTTACAACTCCTGAAGAGCTATTTACTGTTGCTACTGCGGCGTTGCTCGTAGTCCAAGCACCACCGGCGTTGCCATTCGAAGTGAAGGTTGTGTTGCCGGTGCCACAAATAGTTTGTGTACCGCTCAAGGTTCCGGCGTTTGGAGCTGCTGTTACGGTTACCGAGCGTGTAGCTGTTGCGTTGGAGCAGCCACCTGTTCCGGTTACTGTGTATGTAATGTTTGCAGTACCCGCACTTACCCCTGTTATCACGCCTGTAGAAGCGTTAACCGTAGCAACGCCGACTGCGTCCGAAGTCCATGTTCCTCCGGTATTTCCATTCGACGTGAAAGTTGTTGTTCCGCCAGCACAGATTGCCTGTGTTCCGCTTATGGTACCCGCATTGGGTGCTGCAACAACGGTCACTGTAGTAGAGCCTGATGCTGAAAAACCGGTCGCGTCTGTAACGGTAAGGCTGTAAGTTGTCGTGGCCGAAATGCTTACGCTCGTCGGGCTTGCAACCGAAGATGTGAAGCCCGCCGGAGAGGATGTCCAGCTGTATTGTGGTGTAGGCAATCCCGATAAACGAATATTGTCTATTGCCCAGGCTTCGTTCACACTGTTGTTTAACATGGTGACGCGCACGCGCACTTGTGTTGCGTTGTCCGGTAGGCTGACGGTTAGATTGCTGTATCCATCTGTTGTGCGGTTTCCTCCCCCTGTCGGAGCGAATGCGGTTGGTGAGTTGTTGCCATCGTAGGTGGCTGAAGCGACACCTGTTCCGGATGCATAACCCCAGTATGAATTCGAGTTACCGCTTACTTGTAGCTCATTTGACCAGTTGGTACCACCATCCAATGAAATAGCAACGACGACATTATCAGTGCCGTCGGATCCATTAGTGCTGCTATTTACAGAAAAGGAAGCCAGGTTGAGCGAAATTGACTTGGATGTGTAATTTCCAACACTCCCGATATTAGCTGTTGTGATAGTTGCTGTTCCGTTGTTGATGCGATATCCATTGGTACCGCTCACGAAGTAATTCGACGATGTTGGATTGTCTCCTGAGGCAGCTGTGGCTCCCGATTGAACGTTTCCTGTTCCGGTAGCAGCATAGGTAACTGTGCTACCCGCCGATTCGAATCCTTGAAATGCAATAGTGGAAACCCCCGGGTTGCCGTGCACGACGCTCGAGAGATTTATAGAGGAGGTGCCACAAACACTATTGGCGCTGGAGGTTACGACAGCGGCAGGAGCAGCGCGCAATGCCAGCATCAAGCCCGCCAAAAGTCGTGGGCTTGTATTCACATTACAACGCATTCCACCTGCACCGGTATTGCCGGCAGTGGCGTCAAGCATCCATGCAGCACCCACACAAGGTGTATTTCCCGCGTTGTTGTGTCCTGCGTCGTACAATTCGGTGGGTGTTCCCAACACACTTATGTTCCAGTCTGCGTCGGTGAAGTTTCCTGTCGTTTGTGTCGTTAGTCGCGAAGAGTTACCGAAAAGAACAACCGCTGCGTTGTTTGTCGTCGTTGTCAATGCCGGAACATTCGACAATGTTGTTGAGAGCGCGGTAAACCACGATCCGGGGTTGACTACATCAAAGGGGTTCGTATTGCTTACCCCTGAAAATGCAACAATGGCACCCGTGGTTGCCGAAGAGCTTGTTGTCGCCGTGAAGGTGTAGCTAGCGGGTTCACTTGAGCCTGCGATTTTATAGAGCAGGGTGGCTCGTCCTCGATCTACATCCGTGCCGGCAATAAGCGTCCATCCGGAGCTAGAAGCACTGGTTTGCGTTGCATTAATGTAATTACCAATGTTGGCAATCATGATGTCGCCCGCAACAACCCCGGTGGGCTTGGTTACGGTTACGGAAGCCGTATTGCTAGTTGCGGTGGTCGCAGTTCCCCGGAGGGCTATCTGCGAATACACAACATTGCCGCTGAACGCAAACGCCAGCAGCAGCATAGTTTTCGAAATAACGGAGGTGAAAAAAGAAGTAGGACGAAACGTTCCCATGAGCATAAAAAATTAGTTTTCAGTTCTAAAATACGTCGCGAAAATAACGTTTCTCATCTAAACAAAACAGGGTTTGATAAAATCTTAACATTGCTTTGTCGATTTAGCGTATTTGCGCTG
>JAIYBR010000272.1 GCA_027488435.1 Flavobacteriales bacterium | reverse complement strand
TGCTCATCGGATGCTCCCGTTATTTTAGCCGATGCTGTTCCGGGAGGTACCTGGTCGGGTTCAGGCATTGTGGATCCTTCTTCCGGTTTATTTGATCCTTCCGCAGCCGACGAGGGCACTTACTTTATTTATTGGGATAACCCGCTTGGCTGTGGCGATAGCATTGAGGTAACAGTAGAGAAGGTGCTCGAACCTGTCATAACCGGTATAAGCGATATCTACTGCAGTCTCGATTATGTCATTGATTTCACCGCTGAGCCTGATGGAGGCCAGTTGTTAGGTGATCTCAGCAATACTTCATTCAATCCGTCGCTCCTGCCCGAAGGAGATTATACGGTTATCTATCGAATCTCTCCGGAGCATTGTCCGATTATCGACGACACAGTAGAGTTCACCGTTTACCCGCCGCTTGTTCTTGAACCTTTCAGTGTTGAGACAAACCCGGTATGCTATTCGGAAACAATTGAACTTAATGCGCTGGTTGACGGGGGGAATCCGGAAAACAGCCTTACCTATCTATGGAGTAATGGTGGTCCGAATGCTGCTGATAACACTCAACTTTATACAGAGACAACAGAGGTTACACTCACGGTCGATGATGGTTGTTCTCAGCCGGTTGCACAGAGTATTGAAATAATAGTGCACCCACTCTATAATTACGAAGCCCAGATTTCTGGTATTGATTGTTTAGGTGAACCGGGAACTGTTCAACTCGTTTTTGGAACGAGCGATTCATATGAAATTTCATGGAACGGTACAATTGGAGCAAACCCATACAACGGACAAGCGGGTGAGGTAGTCGAGATAACAATAACAGACGAAAATCTCTGCGAACGAGATACTGTCGTTACAATACCGGCATATCCGGCATTCAGTTTTGTTGCGTCCGTTCCAGAAACGCTTTGCATGGGCGAAACCGGTGAAGTGGAATTGACCATCATTCCGGCTGCCTCATATGATATTGAGTGGAATGGTGTAAGTGGCACCACTTCATTCACGTCTTCTGCAGGCACAGAGTTGGATATTCAAGTTACGGATGGTTTCGGCTGTACGAAAGACACTTCTGTTACATTGGAAATGCATCCGGATTTCCAGTTCACCTTGACCAACGCCAGCATACTTTGCCCTGGAGCTCCCGCGCCTGTCGAGCTCGACATCACCCCAAGTGCCAGCTACGAGGTGCTTTGGAATGGAGAAGCCGGCAATCCAAATTTGTTCGTTTCACAGGCGGGTACCACCCTCGACATAGCGATTACAGATCAATTCGGTTGTGAAAAGGATACAGCTCTTGTGATTGAATCCTATCCTGATTTCACAATGGGATTAACCATACCACCGATTAATTGCCCTGGCGAGCCGGCCGAAGTTGAGTTGTCACTGTCGCCCGTGGGTGTCTATGTGATTCAATGGAATGGTGTGACCAATAATGCTATTTCTTATATGACTACTGCCGGAGAACAAGTGTCAATCAATGTAGAAGATGTGAATGGATGTGCGAAGGATACGGTAGCATTTACGCTGGCGCATCCGGAGTTTTTCATTCAGGCAGAAGTTCCTTCGACATTGTGCGAAGGCGAAACCGGAACAATACAATTGAATATCTCACCAGCGGGGAGCTACAGTATTGAATGGAATGGATTGTCTGGTGGTACGAGTTATGAAGTTGAGGCCGGATCGGAAGTGGGAATTCTAGTCGCTGATAATTTTGGCTGTGAGCTCGATACCTCAATAGTGTTCGAATCATTTCCATCTTTTAGCTATGCATTAACGAACGAAAGCATTGTATGTCCGGGAGAACCTGCCGTTGTCGAAATCGATTATAATCCAATTGGCGATTACACGGTGCTTTGGAATGGACAAGCGGGTGGTAATCCGAATATTTATAATGCTGAAGCAGGATCTTCTCTGAGCATCGTGATTACAGATGAGAATGGTTGTGAAAAGGATACTTCGCTTACAATATCCTCCTATCCTCCGTTTTTTATAGACGTTGATACGCCGGGTCCTTCTTGTCCCGGTGAATCGGCAACAGTTACATTGTCTGTTGCGCCAGCCCCTTTATCGGCCTATACTATTGAGTGGAATGGCGTGGTGCGAAATCAGTCTTTCCTTGTGACGGAATCCGGTTCGGAAGTGTCGATCGAAGTTACCGATGGTAATGGATGCGTGCAGGAAACAACGGTACTAGTGGAAGCATTTGCAGAACCTGTCGCGTCTTTCAGTATTGATCAGGTTGGCACATGCATTCCTTTTGAGGATATAGGCAACATAACATTCGTCAACAACTCGGTAAATGGGGAAACCGGTACGTGGAGTTTTGGTGATGGTCAAACTGCCGGTTTTAGTCCGGGCAATGATATGGTGCATGGATATGCCAATGCAGGGACCTATACAATAACCCTGGCCATAGAGAGCGCAGACGGTTGTGTTGATTCAACTTCTCAGCAGATATGTACTCTTCCGGAGGAGCCTATTTTCATACCGGATATTTTCTCGCCCAATGACGATGGCAGGAACGATACGCTCTATGTGCGCGGAAAATTCCTGAGCCGATTAGAGTTTAGAGTCTATAGCCGTTGGGGCGAGGTGGTCTTTGAGACCAATTCGGCATCGAAGGGTTGGGATGGCAATGTCAGAGGTGTTCCTGCTCCTTCAGGAAGCTACTACTACACCATAACAGCCACTGTAGGCTCCGCAACCCGCGTTGAAGAAGTTGGTGAAATTGTTTTAATCCGTTAATGCGAAAATTCAACATGAAAAAACTATCTGCGCTTATTCTTTTAGTCGTTGCATGGAGTGCCTCGATTCATTTGCATGCTCAGGATATGCACTTTTCTCAATACAACAATTGCCCGCAGTTAATAAACCCTGCGCTTACTGGTCAGTTTGAGACGATGCTGAAGGCGACGTTGCTGCACCGCAGACAATGGAGCAACATCGGCACAGGATACATCACAAGTGGGCTTGATGCTCAGTA
>JAIYBR010000018.1 GCA_027488435.1 Flavobacteriales bacterium | reverse complement strand
GTGTATTGGGGTCTTCTCGCATGGTTTGACGCATCGAGCGCGCATTCCACATGCCTTTCCAGAGCCTGAGTATGCGAGCCGGATGAACTCGCTTGTTGTATGCAAGACCCACGAGCGAAAACAGGAAGACTACAATCATCCAGTCTTCCGATAAATTAACGGCATGTCGCAGGGTAGCTTCAGGCATCGGTTTTTCTAGCGAATCATTTTAAGGAAATTCACTTCGGTCTCTGTCAAATGACGGTAACGCCCTCGTGGTAAATCGCGTTTCGTAAGGGAAGCAAACATTACACGGTCTACTTTCTTCACGGTGTATTTGAAATGCTCAAAAAGACTTTTGATGATACGGTCTTTGCTGCTGTTGATTTTTAGTCCGACTTGTCTTGGATCTCCACTTACCAGGCTGATTTCTTCTGCTTTAATAAAGCCATCTTCCAGCTTGACGCCCTCTCGAATAGCATCTATGTGTTCTCCGCGTATCTTCTCAATTGTTTCGACATGATAGAGTTTCGGAAACCCATTCCGTGGTGAAGTAAGTCGGCGAGCCATTTCACCGTCGTTGGTGAACAGCAATAATCCCGTGGTCATGCGATCGAGGCGTCCAATCGGATAAATACGTTCCTTGCACGCTCCTTCGATGAGGTGCATGACGGTTTTGCGTTCCAGCGGATCTTCGCTTGTGGTGAGGTAATCTTTGGGCTTGTTCAAGATGACATACTGAAGTTTTTCAGGCTTCAGATTTTTATCGTCGTATTTGACCACGTCTACCCGTGGATCGACCTTCATACCAAGCTCTGTGACCACTTTTCCGTTCACTTTTACCAATCCCAATTCGATGAGTTTGTCGGCATCGCGACGAGAAGCAATGCCTGCATTCGACAGAAATCGGTTGAGGCGCATAAGTCCGTCATCTTTCTTGGGTGCCGGCTCGGGCCTGCGTCTTCCCAAGAATTTCCCTTTAACTCCATCTCTGGAAAACCCGCCACGTGATTTTCCATCACGGTCTTCTTTGGCGTCCCAGGGTTTGGGGGCGCGCTTTGGCTTATCGGTCGCTTTGGGTTCCGACTTGCGAATAGGTGCGTTGCGACTTGTACCTCGAGTTCCACGCTTCGATTCCGATTCGCGCGATTCTCTTTTCGGTTTTTCGGCCGAAGGCTTATTCTTTTTTTCGTTGCGAAAATCGTTGTCGCGTTTATTTCCTGATGGACGGGGCATGTTTCTGATTTAGGATGCGAAGGTAAGCTGTTATCCCAGTGTTGGGAAAAACGCTTGTTCCAGATGAGTAATCTCGGTGGTTCCTTCGGCGTGAACAATCGATACAATGTCGAACCGCGGCTCGGCATCAATACGGAAATAGCGCAGGTAGTAATCGGCACTGCGACAAATTTTCCGCTGTTTGCTGTAATTTACAGCTGTCCAGGGTTCGCCGTATTCTTTGCTAAATCGCGTTTTAACTTCTACGAAAACAATACAGTTGCCCTGTTGCGCAATCAAGTCGATTTCGTAGCGTGCGTAATGCCATTGTTTTTTTACGATGCAATATCCTTTTTCGATGAGGTAGGCTGCGGCTATTTTTTCACCCCAGTCGCCTTTTTTCTTGTTGGCTTTCTTGTTCATGACCGGAGCAAGATGGAGCCTGCTTACGAAAGTGTTTATTCCGCATAGCTATATCGAAGCGCATATCGAAGTATTATCAAGCGAATAATAGAAATGCTGATGCGAAGCAAATGAAACCGTTGTATTGATTGCTAAACGCGTCAATTGATTACGTTGAACTAAAAAAAGAGGCCGTCTCATTTATTGAGACGGCCTCGCCATTGTGTTTCTTGGAAATTTTTACTTCAGCGTAATGGTTGAATTACCAATCATATTGCCGCTCTCATAAATGAAAATCTTGTAATTTCCTTTTTTGTACTCATAGCCTTCATTGGCTGTGAAATAGATGCAAACGTCGGTGTCGGCCTGCTGGTACTCAACCTCGCGACTTTCACTGAATTGCACTTGAGCACCATTGACGGTAGTGGTTCCCGATTTTTTGCCGGTCAGCACTTGACCATCCGGACCAACAACGGCCATTTGAATCACGCGATTTCCAGGTTTGGCAATGGTGTTTTTACGGATGTTGAAGCATGATTTGATGGTCTCGGCTTTCGAGGCGCGCTCCGTCTCTACTGATTTCCCTGAGTTACGCTCGCGAAGCGCTATGTTCTGAAACTCACCGGTAGTAAGAACGGATCCTTTTGCGGTCATTTCGCGCGAAGTGCTGAGTTCGCTTTCTAATTCGCGCCCTTTGGCTTCTGCGCTGTTGGCGCGTTCAGATTGCGCATCGCGCTCAGCCGTAAGTTGGGCATTGGCTCTATTGAGGGAGTCGATTTGCGCGATGTAGTTCTTCATGATGCCGCGGAGTGTCTCGGCCTCTGCTTTGAGTTTACGGATGTCGTAGTCTTTGTTCTTCACTTTTTTGAGCAAACTGGCAAGCTCATTTTCTTGCTCCTCGATTTTCGCTTGCATTTCGGTGTTGGTTACCGATAGCGTATCGTATTGAATTCTCATGGATTCTAGTTCCACGGCCAGATCCTGGCGCTCTGTGTCGAGGTTGGCGTACTCTTGTGATATGTACACAATTTCCTTTTCCTTTTTGTTGAGGTTATAGGCCATGATACCCACTGCACCCAATAGAACTGCAATGATGGCGATGTAGACTTTGTTACTCATGTGTGTTTGATTTTAATGATTTCCTTCGATGAGCTAAGCTAAGTTCGAGTAGAAATCTTTTCGACGCTATTCTACAGACTTATTAAATAATCGATGTGATTAAAAGCAAAAAGCCGCCTGACGGCAGCTTTTATCAGAGGTCCCGAGCGGATTCGAACCGCTGTAGCAGGTTTTGCAGACCTGAGCCTAGCCACTCGGCCACAGGACCCAATTGGAGCGGCAAATATACTTGCCTGTAGTATTAAATAAAAAAAAAGGCCGCAATCGCGGCCTTTTTTTTAGAGTCAATGATTATTTGTTGACTACCAAACTCTTTGTTGTTGTGCTTCCTGCACTCTCAGCACGAACAATGTAAAGTCCGTTGCTGTATTCCGACGTGTTCAAGAAAACAACGCTATCTGAAGACAAGTTTTGGTATGTCTTGCTTGCAATTGTTTTACCTGTCATGTCGCTTACCGTGATTGTAACATCACCGGCGATTGAGTTGTTCAAGCGAATAGAAGCCTGGTTGTTAGCAGGGTTAGGATACACAGAAAACTCAGTAGCGCTATTGTTTTCGTTTGCTACATTGAGAACAGTTTGCCCTGAAATACCTGCGTTGAGAATATCTCCGCTCTTAATAACCATGGCAACTGCGCGCATGTTGGCCATGTTCCATGATGGGTCAACTGTAGCTGTAACCTGGTGAGTGAATGTAGAACCTGCTGCTGGGCTAGGTGTGATGATTCCTGTTTGACCTGCGTAAGTACCGAAGATGGCACGTGCAACGTGGCTATAAACCATGTCTGAAGCGTCAACCGGGTTAGAAAGGTTTTCATAACCACCCATTGGTCCTGAACCGCCACCAGAGTAGTAGTTAGCTTGGTCCCAATCTGCTGATGTACCTGAAACCTCATCTTCGATCAACACAACAGCTACACGCATGATACCGGTAACTGCGTTGGTGAAGTTAAAGTCGCAGTTGATGGTAGCCGTTGGGCTACCTGCAGTGTAATCAATGTCAGCTGAAACGAGAACACCTGGGTTATTTGAAATACGCTCCAATAATGCTGCTTCGAAATCGGATGGATCGGTTTCAGCGCTTCCTGCGAAGTTTGCGCGATCTACGAATCCTGAAGGATAACCGCTGATGGCGTTACCCATTGCTGTGTCGTATTCACCAACAACCATTGGGTCACCATTGTGAACCGCGATGGAAACGAAATTTTCAGGGTAAACAGAGCTCAAATAATCCGTGTACGTGTGGCTACGAACGCACCATCCACACCAGGTACCTGTTCCATATTCACCCACAACCAAACGGCCTGGGAAAGGTGTAACACCTTGAATTGACAAAGCCGCTGCGCCGTTGTTGTTGGTTACAGTCTCTGTTCCTTCATTTACGTTTTCGATAGAAACTGTCCATGAGTTTGCTCCTTCGTTAACTGCAACAGTTGCGAACTCATGCAAGTATGTTTGATTGTAACCAAGTTCAATACCCGAAACAGATTCTACTACCTCAAAACCATTAACGGTGATAACAGCATCGAAAGAAGTAATCGGGCTGAATGCGTTGTTTGTAACGGCGATGGTTGGAATTACATTCTCTCCGGTAAGGTACTTGGTGAAGTTGTAATTAGTTACAGGGATAGCTGGGTTGAAAACACCGACTCCTCCGCCAGATATGATTGCATCGACAACCGTCAAGTCAGGGCTTGATATTTCCATATTGTCCAATCCAACACCATACATCCAACCACCATTGTCGTTGTAGCGGAAGCCGAGGTTGATATTAGTTCCTGCGAAATCGGAAAGATCTACAGCAGCAGCGGTCCAAGAACCGGCTCCTGCTATTTCTTGCAATACGTCCCAAGATGCACCTCCATCAACAGAAATCTCAAGTGAAAGAATTTCTGTTGCAGGAGCTATTGTAGCATTAAAATAAAAATAATCGAAAAGAAGAAAGGCCGCTTCACCAGCAGGCAAAGTGATAGCAGGCGTCATGATGAAATCATTGCTTTTGTCGCAATCACATGCATCATCGTTAGTACCCAGAATGTTTCCGTCAGAAGCAGGGATAGTGAAGTAAGTACTACTTAATCCAGCAGAAGTGTTAACTGACCAGCCACCATCCGTAGCGGCTGACTCTTGTGACCAACCGGCAGGCAACGCCGTGCCCGAGTTGAAGTTTTCAGACCAAATCTGTGCAGACATGGCAACGCTAAAAAATAAATTAGCAACGAGTAAAATTTTTTTCATGGAAATAAACGGATTGTTTGGTTTAATTTCTACGAAAATAGTAAATCAAACTGGAAACGAATGCCCCAATTCGGGTTTCTTTGTTTTTTTTCTTGAAATATTGGATTCTTTTTTCTAGTTGAAGCCTATCGAGTCCATGAGGTAAACCAGCGCCGTCATGGCAGCCGCACCCAGTTCAAGCTCTCTTTTATTGACGTTTTCAAAGCGATCGTTGTTGGTGTGGTGGTAGTCGAAATAGCGTTGTCCGTCTACATTCAGCCCGAACAAAGCAATGCGATCGTCTTTCAGTGGGCGTATGTCGACACCACTTCCACCTCTCCTAAATCGGAACAAATTATAAGGTTCAAGCAAGGGAAGCCAAGATTGTACTCTTTCATATTGTGTATCGCTGATGTCGCAATTAAAGCCTACAGGAGTGAAACCTCCACCATCGCTCTCCAATGCTCCGATGTGAACGAGACCCGTTTCTTTGCACACACGGGCGTAGGTTTCCCCGCCATCGTTTCCAAATTCTTCATTGATGAATAGAACCGCGCGAATGGTTCGTTTTGGTTTGTAACCAATGGCTTTCAAGGTTCGAATCATTTCAATCGACTGCACAATGCCGGTACCGTCGTCGTGTGCGCCTTCCCCGATGTCCCAGGAATCGAGATGACCGCCTACCGTGATGTATTCATTCGGGAATTCAGTGCCCCGAATCTCAGCAATGACGTTGGCTTGCATCGTACGTTCGAACGCCTCACAGCTCAATTGGAGATTAAACTGTAGATGTGGATTGTTTTTTAAATCCTGACTTAGTTGACGTGCAGCTACAGCGCTCAAGGCCGCTGCCGGAATGCGCTTGACGCCTTCTTCATAATTGGTGGCTCCGGTGTGCGGGTAGTTGTCGTCGGCGAGCGTAAGGGAACGTATGAGGCATGCAACAGCTCCCAATTTGGCTGCTTCGCTAGGCCCTTGTCCGCGAATAGGGTAGCCTCCGCCGTATGCAGCGCCTGTATTGATAAGCGTTGCATCAAGGGGTTTGTTGAAGAAGACAATTTTGCCTTTCACTTCATCCGCTCCAAGCGCTTTGAGCTCATCGAAGGTTTTTACTTCCACAACTTCTGCGGTGATTCGTTTTCCATCCGTGCCAACGGAACCACCTAAAGCCGTTAGCGCCACTTCTCTTGGATTACCCGAGAGCGTATAGCCGCCATATTCGAACGTGCCGCGCGTCCAATGCGGAACTTCTACAGGCATCAGGAAAACATGGTCGGCTGCTGATAATTCGAGCGTTGATTTTCCCCAATCGATGGCTTTTTGTGCACTTTCCGAACCCGCCAGTCGATGACCGATGCTCTTACACAGGTAGCGCAAATTCTCATAACATTCGCCATTCAGCATGACCTCATTGTAAATGGAAGCAATCATGGCCGAGTCGCTTTGCACATGCGGAGCCTGGCTAAATGAAACCTCCTGGAAACTGAGAAGTAGGAAAAGGGAAGTTATCTTTTTCATTGCATGAAAGAACCATTGTTAATGTCGATGCCTTGGCCGGTCATCGAGGTTTGCTGATTGGAAAATAGAAAGGCAACCATTGAAGCGATTTCTTGTGGCTGAGATATACGGCCGAGTGGCACGTAACTCATCTGCCGCTTGAATTCTGCCTCGTATGAATCTTCTCCACGATCGGCTAGTCGCTGAATACCCGCTTTTGCCATTTCCGTTTCAACCCAGCCCGGGCACAGTGCATTCACCAGTATGTGTTCGCTTGCTAGTTGAACCGACAACGAACGTGTGAGCCCCAGCAAACCGGTTTTGGCTGTGCAATAGCCGGTATAGTTCGGAACACCAAATCGGGCCAGGCAAGAAGAGGTGATGATAATGTGTTTGAAGGCGTCGGAAGATTTTCGCAGGTAAGGCAGAAGTTCCATGATAGTCACGTAAGTGCCGGTCAGATTAATGCTGATGATTTCATCCCAGCGATCTTCGGTTCCGTAATGATTTTCCCCGCCGACGCCTGCATTTGCGAAAACACCACAGAGATTTGTTTCATCGTTGAAATGAGAGGCAATGGCTTGCTGCCAAGCCGAAGCATCGCGCATGTCAATCGGCGCAATTGAATGATTTGTTGAATTTTTGAGCAACGATTGTGTTTCTGCTAAAGCTGCTTCGGTGCGACCAACCAGCAATAGTTTTACATCGGGATTTTGAGAAAGCAGCTCTGCGGTGGCTCGCCCCATACCGGAACCGGCCCCTGTGATGACATACGTTTTTTTCATAGCGATTTTCGAATGGCAATGTACAAGTGACAGAACAATCGAAGGTCGATTCTGTTGAAGGGCTTTTCCATCATTGTATAAACAACCTGTCGCTTAGCTTTGCCCGGCAATCAAATTATGAAGTACAATCTGAGTGAAATAACTGAAGTCATTCGAAACCGCAGAAGTATTACTCCCGAGAAGTTTTCGCCACGGAGAGTGCATCGCGAACAACTAGAACTGATGCTCACAAACGCTACATGGGCACCCACTCATGGCATGACGCAGCCCTGGCGTTTCCGTGTTTTTCTGGGTGATGGTATGGATTCAATTCGCCGATTCATTCCTGACCTGTATCGGACTTCGACGGCATCTGAAAAATTCAATCAGGCTAAATTCGATCGTATGGCGCTCAGACTGCAGCGTGCTTCCGCTGTTATTGCCGTCTGCATGCAGCGCGATCCGAGCGGAAAAATAGATGAAGTGGAAGAGATTGAAGCAGTAGCCTGTGCAGTCCAAAATTTGATGCTGACAGCCACGGCCTATGGGCTGGGTACTTTTTGGTCGACTCCGAAATTGCTCAATCATGCCGATTGCCATCAATTTCTTGAGCTGAAGGATGGTGACCGATGTCTTGGGCTGGTATATGTGGGTTATCCTGAAGGGGAATGGCCCGAGCAACACCGAAAGCCTCTGGAGTATATTACCACTTGGATCGAGAAGAACACGTGAGAAGGCGTTTATGGACATATCTTTTGTTTAGTATCTTCTTGGGTTCTGCCCTTAGCTGTTGGGCACAGCAGAACGTCACCACTTTAGGCATTCAATTGAAGCCGATGATACCCAGCAAGTATTTTGGAACGGGAACAGAAAACGCAGAGATGGAAGATTTGAAGGTGAACTTTCAACCCAATCCGGGCGTTAATTTCGGAATGGTGGTGCGCAAAGGAATTTCACGTAATTGGAGCATCGAATCGGGTATTTGCATGGTGCAACGGAACTTTACGCTGCATTACACTCATCCGCTGTTGCTCCAAGAAAAGCAATTGCGGTTTAGGTACATCGGATACGAAATCCCCATTCAGGCAATGGTTTTCGTAAAGCTTACCGACAAGATTTTCATGAATGCTAGTGGCGGCGTATCGCTCGATTTGTACCCCAGCAATGTAGAGTCTTCGGCGTTTGAATACCGAGACACGCTGCGATTTGATTTTTATCAGAAGACGTATAAAAATGGATGGATTCAGCCTGCACTTCTGGCCAATTACGGCTTCGAGTGGCGCACGCCATCGAGCGGATACTTCTACATTGGAGCTTCATATCATAGACCTTTTCAGCACATAGGAACCACGCGTGTTGAGTTCAAAGTGGACGATGATCCTACCACTGTTTTCGTTTTGCTTGGAGGAAATTATCTCACGGCAGATTTCCGCTATTTTTTTCATGAGAAACCTGAAAAGCGCAAAGGGAAAAAGTCAGATGTGTAACCTTTTGTCCCCCTGCAGGGTATAGGCGGTTATATCTGACTTGAACAATGAAAAAAACGTTTCTTCTTTTGCTCTCTGCGCTTGTCGTGCAGATGATGCCGGCCCAATCGAAGGTGAAAACCTTCACATTCCAGGGCAACGTGCTTGAACTCAATCTGGCCGACTCTTCCGAAAAAGGCATTATGGGTGTTCCCATCGAAGTATGGTCGGGCGAAGAACTAGTGACAACCGAAATGTCGGGACCACGAGGTAAATACAGCATCAACCTACCTCGATATTCTGTGTTTACACTGAAGTTTGGAAAAGCCCCCTACGTGACTAAGGTTGTGCAAATCGATACCAAAGGCTTTGAAAGAGCTGCTGAGCTGGCAATGGTCAATCTGGAGCTTGACATCAGTTTGTTTAAAGACCGTGGTTATCTCGGGATGAATTTCATGAACTATACTCCTGTAGCTATGGCCAAATTCAATAAGCGCAGCGGCAGGCTTGAGTGGAATATGGATTATGCACAGGAGGTAAATACACGCGTAAATGGTGTATTGACGGCCAACGGAAAGTAACCGCTTTGTGTTGATAACGAATAAAATAGCGCTCCGAACCGGGGCGCTTTTTTTATTCCTTTACTCTATGCGGACCTATATTCTATTCTTTTTACTGCTGTTGGTTCAATCTTCTGTCGAAGCCCAGTTTCGCAAGGTGAACAAGACGATTTCAACGGAGAATCATTTTTATATTAATGGAATCATCTACCAATATGATATTCTAAAAGGCAGCGAAGCGCCGGCCCCTCACGTGCAAGTGGTGGTCTACCAAAACAACGAGCTATATGTCGCTTTTTTCGCTGGAGAAGATGGAAGTTATTCGTTCTTTCTTCCTGTAGGTTTTGAATACGAAGTGGCTTTTGGTGGCTCTGCATTCGTCAATAAAAAGCTTATGGTCGACGCCACCCAACTGCCCGAAGAGAAAAAGCCGAGAGAAGTTACACTGGATATCTCCCTGTTTCGGAGTGTTGATGGGGTCGAATTTGCCATTCTGAATGAACCGTTTATGCGTATGAACTATGATCCGGAAGCAGATGCATTGCGTATTGATGATTCATACACGCGCTCGCGCAAAGTAGAATTGGACAAGTCACTCAAGAAGGCCAAAAAACAGTTACAACTCGAGAAGAATTAGGGGCACTGCATAGTCTATTTTTGCGGCTTAAGTAAAATGACGGGTTGTGGCCAACGATAGTAAACAGGAAAAGAAAAAAATCTCGAAGCAATCTTTTTTGAATGCTCTGCAGGTTTTCAGCTACATCAAACCTCATAGTTTTCTTTTTGGAGTCGGTTTGTTGTTGCTTGTTGTCTCGGGACTTTTAGTCATCGTGATCACTGCGCTTCTCGGCCAACTTGTAAGTCCCGATTCTTCTGCTGAATTTTCCAATGCAGCCTGGACCAGATTTATACCGGGAATTGCCGATTTCGGTGGCACGGGTAAAGTGCTCGCTGCACTTGTTGTATTGCTTATCATCCAAGGATTTTTCTCTTTTTTTCGCGTCTACATTTTTTCCTACGTGACAGAGAATGCTATGCTCGCTTTGCGTCATGATGCATACGCTACCATCATTCGCATGCCCATGCAGTTTTTCAATGAACGAAGGGTGGGCGATTTGACCAGCCGTTTGTCGAGCGACATCACCACCATTCAGGAAACGCTTACGATCACTCTCGCCGAGTTCATTCGACAGACCGTTATCATTGTGGTGGGTGTTGGCTGGCTCGTCTCTTATTCCTACAAATTGACCCTGGTTATGTTGTGCTCGCTGCCGGTCATAATTGTGGTGATGGTTATTTTCGGACGATACATCCGAACGATTGGCAAGAGAACGCAAGATAAAGTCGCAGAGAGTAGTGTCATCGTTAATGAATCGCTCACAGGCATTGTCAATGTGAAGAGTTTTACGAATGAAGTGTATGAATCGAACCGCTTCAGAGAAAGTATTGTGGCTATTCGTGAAATAGCCATGCGAAGTGCAGTGTGGCGTGGCATGTTTGGTACGTTCATCATCATTTTTCTTTTTGGAGCATTGGGATTGGTTATGGGGGTTGGAGCACACCTGCAGGAAACCGGAGAAATAGGAAAGGACGTGCTCGGAAAATTTGTTTTTATCACGGGCTTGGTTGCGGGTTCGATTGGCGGGCTTGCTTCTCAGATGGGAACATTGCAGCGTAGCATTGGTGTGATTGAAAGCGTCATGGAAATTCTCTCATTTAAAACCGAGCCGGTCGATGTAAGTGAGAAAGTTTCACCACTACCGTTGCGAGGAGAAATAGAGTTTTCAAACGTTTCTTTTACCTACGCCTCGAGGCAAGATGTAGAGGTATTGCGGGAGATCAGTTTCAGAGTACCGGAGGGTAAGCAAGTGGCATTAGTCGGCTCATCGGGATCGGGTAAATCAACCATCGCAGCGCTTATCCAACAGTTTTATATTCCGAATTCAGGTGTGATACGTTTTGACAATCGCCCCGCACTCGATTATTCTCTGACAGACCTGCGAAGTCACATGGCATTCGTTCCGCAGGAAGTTATCTTATTCGGAGGATCCATTTACGATAATATTTTGTATGGTGCTCCCGGATCAACATCCGAGCAAGTGCGCGAGGCCGCGCGAAAAGCCAACGCACTCGACTTTATCGAGGCATTTCCCGATGGGTTTGAAACAGTGGTGGGTGAACGTGGTATTCAACTTTCGGGTGGCCAGCGTCAGCGAATTGCTATTGCGCGTGCAGTCCTGCGAAATCCGACTATTCTTATTCTCGACGAGGCCACGAGCTCGCTCGATAGCGAGAGTGAACGCCTTGTTCAAGACGCGCTTGAAAAGCTGATGGTAGGCCGCACCTCGGTTGTCATCGCACATCGACTTTCGACCATCCGAAAGGCCGATACAATCGTGGTGCTCGACCAAGGAAGAGTGCGCGAAACCGGAACGCATGAAGAGTTGATAGCTGCCGGCGGTTTCTACAATCGGTTGTGTGAACTTCAGTTCGACAAGGACAACTAACAGAGACCAAATCTACTGAGGCGAATTTGTTTCAGAACTCCGTAGATTTGAAGATTCAATTTGAGACATGAAGAAAAGAGCTCTAATAACCGGAATAACCGGCCAGGATGGTGCATACTTGGCCGAATTGCTTTTGAGCAAGGGATACGAAGTGCACGGAGTGAAGCGACGCAGCTCGTTGTTTAATACCGACCGCATCGACCATTTGTACAAAGATCAGCACGAGCAAGGTGTCAACATGTTCTTGCACTACGGCGATCTTACAGATAGCACCAATTTGATTCGTCTTGTGCAGGAAACCATGCCCGATGAAATTTACAATCTCGCAGCACAAAGCCACGTGCATGTGTCGTTTGAAACACCGGAGTATACATCCAATGCCGACGGAACAGGTGCATTGCGCCTACTGGAGGCAATTCGCATTCTCGGTCTGGAAAAGAAAACAAAATTTTACCAGGCTTCCACTAGCGAGTTGTACGGTAAAGTAATGGAGGTGCCGCAATCGGAAGAAACACCTTTCTACCCTAGAAGCCCTTATGCTGTTGCAAAACTCTACGCCTACTGGATTACGCGCAACTATCGAGAGGCTTATGGTATGTATGCGTGCAATGGCATTTTGTTCAATCATGAATCGCCCTTGCGTGGCGAAACATTTGTGACCAGGAAAATTACGCGAGCGGTTGCCAAAATCAGTATGGGTCTTCAGGAGAAACTATATCTTGGAAACGTCGATGCTCAACGTGACTGGGGTCATGCGCGCGACTATGTGGAGGGAATGTGGATGATGATGCAGCAAGATGAAGCGGATGACTATGTGCTGGCCACCGGTGAAACGCACAGCGTTAAACACTTTTGTAACCTGGCATTCGCTCATGTTGGAATCACATTGGAGTGGAAAGGTTCCGGAGTTGATGAAAAGGCGCATGATTCAAAAACAGGCAAGGTTCTCATAGAAATCGACCCAAAATACTTCCGTCCAACCGAAGTTGATTTACTTATTGGTAATCCGGAAAAAGCCCGCACTAAGCTGGGCTGGCAACATAAGCACACGCTCGAGCAATTGGTCAATGATATGGTTAAGGCCGATGTCGAATTGTTTAAGCGCGATCGCTACTTGTTGGAAGGCGGACACAAGGTGTTGAACTACCACGAGTAATTTTTGAGTTAAATCTGCGGTTTTTCTCACGGCAAATTGGCATCCAAGAAATCTATTACCTACGAGATACTCCGTCCATTGGTATGGACGGGCATTCACTTTTTTTTCAGAAGAGTGGTGGTTGCAGGTGCGCATCGTGTGCCCCTCGACAGACCCGTGGTAATGGTTGCAAACCATCAGAATGCATTGCTCGATCCTGTTGTGTTGTGCGTTACAACAAACAAGCAGGTGAATTGGCTAACTCGCGCCGATGTGTTCAAGAATCCGCTCGTCGATCGATTCTTGCGCGGAATAAACATGCTTCCCGTTTACCGCGAACGCGACCGCGTTGCCGATCTGCACAATCGAAACAACGAGATTTTTCGTCTGTGCTATGAGCGAATGAAGGACAATGCTGTCATTGGTATTTTCCCGGAAGGAACGCACAGAGGAAAGAAGCAGTTGGTGCCGCTTAAAAAAGGACTGGCGCGATTAGTCATTGGCGCTTACGAAGCCGGAGTGCGCGATTTGTGCATTTTACCGGTGGGCTTAGACTATGAAAGCTTCTATGATCCGCAGAAAAATTTGCTGGTGAAATTTGGTGAGCCTATCGAAGTCGATGCATTCCTTCAGCAGCAAGACGTAACACACGCCAAGCTTCACGCAGAAATAACGGACGTCGTTGATTCCGCATTGAGAGAGCTCATGATACACATCAATCATGATGATGTTCATGCCGAAATACTTGCTCTCAAGCCTTTGATTGATGTTCGATTGAAAGGTGACACGCTCATGAAAAAGTATGAGGTTTTTCATTCGATAGCCAGGGAGTTGGATGAAAAGCCGGAGTACCATGCTTTTCTGAATCACGAAGTAAATGATTATCGCACCGGAATGCATCAGCTGAAAATACAGGAAGAGTTGTTTTCTAATGGTCCCGGATTGTTGAGTTGGTTGTTTTTCATCGCAGGGCTTCCATTCGCTGTTTTCACCGCTCTGATATTTTGGCCAATACAATTGTTTACTGAGCGCTTTGTACGCACAGTTATCAAAGACACTCTGTTTCGAAATTCGATTCGTATTTCTTTCTGGACGTTTCTTTCTCCCATCTATGTGTGGGCTTTGTACGGTTTGTTGCGTATTGCTGGAGTGGAGTCATCTAAGGCATTGTGGCTCTGGCTTACGATACCTGCCGGACTTATAACCTTGCCCTGGTGGCGCACAGCAAAGCATCTTGCACACGCCCTTCGCATTCGTAAAATGCGCAATACCGACTCATTTAAGAAATGGTTGAAACAAAGAGAGCTAGTAATTCACTGGTTGGATAAAGTCCCTTATTGGAAGAGCGATGTATAAGAGAATAAATGGTCTTCAGCACATCGGTGTTGCTGTGAGCGACATGGATGTTTCATTGCGTTTTTACCGCAAGTTTTTTGGTCTTGATATTCCTTTCTTCGATAGCGTGCAGCCTGCTCCGCTCATGGATGTATACACACGCAATGAAACCATTACCAAGCGAGCGAGTATGGTGATGAATCTTCAAGGGGGCTGTGCAATTGAGGTTATTCGCCCTACTTCGTTTGAACCCGTAGCGGCGAAAAACTCCGTGCAACCGGGCGATTTGGGAATCTTCGTTACCCAGGTGAAGTGCAGGGATATTCGCGTCTCACACCGATTTTGTGAAAAGCATCAGGCTCGCGGTTTAACATCGATTCAAATGGATCCATTCGGTCGAGAGACATTTTTCATTCAAGACCCTGACGGGAACCTTTGGCAGTATTTGCAGGGAGATTCCTGGTACACCAACAGCGGCCATCACAGTGGTGGTGTGTTGGGTTGCACTACGGGTGTTTCTGATATGAATCGAGCGCTGATGTTATATAACTCTCTGTTGGGTTTTGATGAAATAGTGTATGACACCACAGGGGTTTTTGATGATTGGAAAGAGCTTCCTTCCGGAGAACAAACGTATCGTCGCGTGTTACTTACTCAGAAAAATCAGCCTGGTGGTGGTTTCGCGAAGGTTACCGGTAAAACCTACATCGAGTTGGCTCAAGCCATGGATCGCAAGCCTAACTTTATTTTTGAAGATCGAATCTGGGGCGACACCGGCTTTGCGCACATCGGTTTTGATGTGAAGGGAATGAAGGCCCTCGGCGACGATTTGGCCAATTCAGGCTATGGCTTTACATGCGACAGCAACAACGCCTTGAGTATGGGAAATACAAAGGTGCACTGCACGTATATTCAGGATGATGATCGTACACTGATTGAAATGATAGAAGTGTACAAGGTGCCGATTATCGAGAAATGGGGGGTGTTTTTGAATGTCGAGAAAAGAGACCCGATGAAGCCGCTTCCTAATTTTATGTTGAAGGCACTGCGCTTCTCACGCATCAAAGACCGCGATTAGCGAGCCGATTGCTTGCGTAAAATTTTTTCGAAAAAAGCAGGGACGAATCTGCGAAGCTTGAGTCCGAGCAATTCTTTACCGCCAATTCCGAATTCTGTTTTTGCGGCTGCAACTCCTTTCAATATTTCAGAGGCACATTGCTGAGTGCTCATTCCGGATGCTTGATTATTATCCATCTCGCCAGTCGCCATTCCCTTGTCGTTGAGTGCGTGTCTTGAAATTTCACTAGCAATAAATCCGGGCGTGAGCAGTGTGATTTTTATGTTGAAGGGCTCCACTTCCATGCGCATCGAATCGTAGTAACCATGCAGTGCGTGCTTGGCTGCAGCGTAGGCTGAGCGAAGATAAAACCCCCATTTACCCATGAGACTTGAAGTGATTACGATGTGTCCGCCACCTTGTTCTTTCATATGTAAAGCAACTGCTTGCGATAGGGCTACGTTGCTGAAAAAATCGATTTCCATAACGCGTCTAACAATCTCCAAATCGGTATGGAGTGCCTCCGCTCGTTGGCTTATTCCGCCATTATTGAACAGCATGTCGATACGCTGGTGTCTGCCCAAGCATAGTTGGATGGCGGCGCCAACAGAATCAGGAGAAGACAAATCCATTGTGATAATGTATACACTTTCAGGATGCGCGCACGCCGACTTTACACGCTCTAACTCCGATTGTCGACGCGCCGATATTATCAGTCTGGCACCCAATTCAGACAATGCGTAGGTAAGCGCTTCGCCGATGCCAGAACTGGCGCCGGTGATCCAAATCGTCTTGCTGTTAAAGTAACTTTTCAATGCCTTAATTTTAACCTCGAATTGCTGCAGCGAATATCGGTTGAGTGAGTTATTCTTTTTGCAGGCGTTAATAATCAATTAACCTTGCGATAACTTCATTGGGCTTGCTTTGTCGCGTACTAAGTTGCAGTAATACAACGCACATGAGCAGGCAAAAAATTCTTTTAGTCGACGACGAACCGGATATTCTGGAGATGATAGGCTTCAATCTGGAACGGGAAGGTTTTGAAGTCTTCACCGCTCCGAATGGTCGCAAGGGTCTTGAATTGGCTCGCGCCCACACGCCCGACTTGATTTTGCTCGATGTCATGATGCCTGAAATGGACGGAATGGAAACCTGTCGCGAATTGCGCGATGATGCCCGTCTGAAGAATACAATTATTGCTTTTCTAACTGCGCGCAACGAAGATTATAGCCAGATAGCTGGTTTCGATGCAGGCGCCGATGATTATATCTCAAAACCTATCAAGCCGCGCGTTCTTATTTCTCGAGTGAAGGCCTTGTTGCGTCGAGGTGTGCCTGCAGCATCAGAAATGCCGAAGCGTGATCTTTCCGGAATCGTCATTGACAAGGAACGATATGTGGTGTATAAAGAAGGTGTGGAGCTATCACTTCCAAAGAAAGAATTCGAATTGTTGGCTTTGCTTGCTTCGCAGCCTGGACGTGTTTTTACACGCGAGAATATTCTTTCTAATGTGTGGGGAAACGACGTAATTGTCGGAGACCGCACGATTGACGTTCACATCCGCAAACTTCGCGAAAAACTGGGCGACGATTTTTTCAAGACAATTAAAGGCGTAGGGTATAAATTTGAACCGTGAGTCTCATCACAGTTCGCACACCCCGACAAGTTGCGCTTGCTTCGGCATCGCTTATCACAGGCCTATTGGCTGTTACTTACTTTCTCGTCATCTATTTGCTGGAGCGTGAGTTTACGTGGCTCCCGCTTTTGATTCTATTGGCACTTGGATTTTCCATTTCATATGGAATCGTTTTTTACTTCATCGAACGTTTTCTCTACCATAAAGTCAAGATTATCTATAAAACGATACACACATTGAAGAGTCAGAGTGATGCGAGAATTAAGATTCAGATGAGTACTGACGTGCTCAATGAGATAAACAAGGAAGTGGCTCATTGGGCCGATGAAAAGATCAGAGAGGTAAAGGAATTGCGCAGCGCAGAAAATTACCGCCGTGAGTTCATTGGCAATCTGGCCCACGAACTGAAGACTCCGGTTTTCAATGTTCAGGGGTACATTGAAACGCTGCTTGAAACGGATTTGGATGACACACAACTCAATCGGAAATTTTTGGAAAAGGCCAATGCAAGTTGTGAGCGCTTGACGGATTTGCTCAAGGACCTCGATCAGATTGCCAGTATCGAGAGCGGTAATATGCAACTCGAAGTGAGTCGCTTTGATGTGGTGGAGTTGGTGAAGCAGACGATTGAGATGCTAGAGAACCAAGCGACGGAGCGAAACGTCACGTTGCGCCTTGGTCAGGCCGCAGAGAAACCAATATGGGTAATGGCCGACAGAAAGCGCATTCAGCAGGTGTTTATCAACTTGTTGATGAATAGCGTTGTTTACGGGAAGAATGGAGGAGAAACACGCATGCGCTTTTACGATATGGACGACAACGTGCTCATAGAGATTGCCGACGACGGACTCGGAATAGCCATGGAGCACTTGCCACGTATTTTTGAGCGATTCTATCGGGTCGATAAAAGCCGCTCGCGCAATGAAGGAGGATCCGGTTTGGGCTTGGCTATTTGTAAACACATTGTCGATAGCCACAACCAGAGTATTTCTGTTCGCAGCACAGAAGGCGTAGGAAGCACTTTTGCCTTTACACTCAAGAAAGCGGGATCATAGTCCGGCCCAGTCGGTGCGAACGAAAAAGTTGTCTCGCTTTTCTTCACCGATAGTCGTTTGAGGCCCATGGCCCGAATAAACTGTGTAGTCGTCGGGCAGCAAATACATTTTCGTTTGAATGGAATGCACCAGATCTGCAGCATTGCAGCCGGGCAAATCAACGCGTCCAACACTTCCTTTGAAAAGCACATCGCCCGAGAATACAACTCGTTCTTCATGACATACAAACGCCAGATGTCCGGGGGCATGACCGGGAACGAACAGCACGTCGAAAGAAATATCACCAACTGTAATCTTCTCATGTTCTTCGATGGTTTGACTCGGCAACACACTTGGGCGGTAGGGTATACCGAACATGAGGCTTGTCGAAGATGCACGTTCAATTACTGGAAGCTCATATGCATGACAGCGCATTTCGATCTGATAGCGCTCTGCTACTGCAGAGTTCCCTAGGATATGGTCGAGATGACAATGTGTATTGAGAATTAGTTGCGGAATTAGTTTCTCCTCTTCGATGTATTCGAACAAAATGGAATCTTCTGAAACATCCGTCATTCCCGGGTCAATGATGATCGCGTTTCCATTTACGTCGGCAATTACGTATGTGTTTTCTGAAAAAGCATTGAAAGTGAACTGAGCAATACGGAAGGGTGTTTTCATAATTATCGTGTAGTACTCCTGATCTTCAGGAATGACAAAGGTCGTGCGTTTTGAATGTCGTTTAAATGCTATTTTAGCCACTCATGCGGTGTATCGAAAAACAACTATTAACCGGATTCCTCTTGTCGCTGTTTGCGCTGTTTTGCGCTGAGACGGTAGACGCCCAGTTCTACCAGGGCACCAATATGGAATTTGGAAAAAACCGCGTTCAATACCGAGAATTCACCTGGTTTTATTATCCGTCAGAAAATTTTGAGGTCTACTATTACGTAGGTGGCGAAGAGTTGGCGCAGTATACTTTAATGGCGTGTGAGCGCAATCTGAAAGAGATGCAGCAGTTTTTCGACTTCACAATTGATGAGAAAATTGAAGTTCTTTCCTACCTGAATCAAAGTGAGTTTCGACAAAGTAACCTGGGTTTAACAGGCGAGGATCAATACAATATCGGAGGAGCGGCCAAGATCGTTGGCAGCAAAATGTTTACCTATTACGAAGGTAATCATGCGCTGCTCGAGCGACAGATTCGTGAAAATGTGGCGCGTGTATTATTTGCCCAACTAGTCTACGGAGGTAACTGGAAGGATGTGCTGAAAAACTCGACCTTGCTGTCGATTCCAACATGGTTTGAGGAAGGGATTATTGCATATGCTTCGGAGGGAGTTTCAACAGCGAGTGTCACTTTCGTGAAGGATTTGGTGCGCGCTAATCGCTTTAAAAGTTTTAATCAATTTGAGGGCGATGACGCGCGGCTGGCCGGACAAACGTTCTGGAACTTTATTGCAGAAGTCTATGGCCAGAACGTAATTCCGAATATCCTTTACATGGCTCAAGCAAGTCGAAATGTTGAGAGTGGTTTTTTGTATGTGCTAGGCTTATCGCTCGACCAACTGTCGCAAGAGTATATCAGCTTTTATAAAGAGAAAGCTTCTTCCGGCCGTTTTGATTTTCTGCCATCGGAACAGGCATTGCCGGCCAATGCCACCCGCGATGAGATACGGCAACATCGCAAAATTGAACGGCAGATGGGCCAGATTAGCACGCGATACAAGCGGAAGTTTGAATATTCACATTTCACAGAATCGCCCGATGGGAAATTTGTTGCTTATGTGACACATGAGCTAGGGCAATACAGAATTTGGATGTACGATAAGGAGAATAAATCAAGTAAGTGCATTCTCAAACGAGAGCCCCGAATGGATAGAATCCCCGATAAATCCTTCCCTGTTTTGGCATGGCATCCGTCGGGAGAAATACTTTCTTACATTTTCGAAAAGCGCGCCAACGCCTGGTTGGGCAGTTATTCAATAGCAGATAAAAAGCACACACAAAAGGAACTTTATCTCGTGGAAAAAATAAACTCCATGCGCTATAGTCAGGATGGTAAGAGAATGGTGTTGAGCGCTGTTAACAGAGGACAAACCGATTTGTATTTGTATCAAGTCGTTGGAAATAACTTTGAACGATTGACCAACGATATATGGGATGATCTGGACCCATCTTTTATAGAAGGGGGCAAGCGAGTTATTTTCACGTCCAATCGCGAGGATGATACCTTGCGCACCACATCTGAGCTCTTACAAACACCCCGTTTAAATAAGGATGTTTTCATTTTTAATCTGGAGAATCGTGAAAAGTTACTCGAACGAGTGACTAGTTCACCAACTGCTGATGAAACTCTGCCTTTTGAATATAGTGGAAAGTACTATTCGTTTCTATCGGATGATAATGGATACAGAAACAGAATGGTCGCCTACATCGACAGTGCAATTAGTGCGATTGATACCGCTGTCCATTATCGCTATTTCACAGTCACAAAGCCCGTAAGCGCATTCAAACGAGATGTGCATGACTACGAGTTTCATGCTAAAAGCGGAAATTATATGACTGGGTTCAGAAGAGCAGGACAGCCTTGGATTGTGTTTGGAAATAAAGAGCGTGATGTTTTTGATGGCGCCTCCATCGGTCAAGAGCAAAGGCAGGAGGAGTTTTTGATGCCTTTAACCAATCGTTTGAAGGTATCAGCGGATACTATAATGATAGGTGAAGTAGATATAGAAAATTATGTGTTTGAGGATGATCGATTGGATTACACGCTCGAAAAAGAGCAGGTAAGGGTTCAAGAAAGTGGCGATAGAAAGAAGACGCTTGCGGCTGACACAATCGAGAAATTCGTCCTTCCGCGTTCGCGTAATTACAAATTGAATTTTGCTGCAGACCGCGTGATAGCTCAAATGAGCAATAATTTTTTTAATCCAATTTATCAGAATTATGCTGGTCCGTCCCCCAGCAGTATTTCGCCTGGTTTGTCGGGTTTTATTCAGTTTGGCATTTCTGATTTATTTGAAGACTATAAAATAGTGGGAGGTTTTCGAACCAATTGGGGTCTCGATAACGCCGAGTATGGTGTGAGCTTCGAGCGCCTGCAAGACAGACTCGATCGAAAGATTATTTTCTCTCGACAATCGCAACGAATACAACGAGGAATCGATATCATCAAGTTGCAGAGCAATGACCTGGCTTATTCCGTTAAGTATCCATTTAGCGAAGTCAGTTCGATACGGATTCGAGGTGATATTCGAATCGACCGAGGAGTGCGGC
>JAIYBR010000173.1 GCA_027488435.1 Flavobacteriales bacterium | reverse complement strand
TTGCCCATGTATGCGGAAGACGACATCGATTTGCCATTTAAACTTCCTTCCATGCTGCACAAGGCGGGCGTTCAGTTTGCGCTGCAAAACGAAGGTGACATGGAGCGCATGGGTTCGCGTAACTTACCATTCTATGCAGGAACTGCAGTGGCGTATGGACTGCCTTATGAAGAAGCCGTGCGATCACTCACGCAAGCACCTGCAAAAATCCTGGGCATCGACAACCGATGCGGAACGCTTGAAACAGGTAAGGATGCAACGCTGTTTATCAGTGCGGGTGATGCGCTCGACATGCGAACGAATGCGCTTACACATGCATTTATTCAAGGGCGCAGCATTGTTTTACGAAGCAAGCAAACCGACTTGTACGAGAAATACAAACAGAAATATGACACGCAAAAAGGTGGCAAGTAGAATTCAATCTCTTTATGCTCGGCGTCTTCGCGGTTAAATCAAAAGGTTAAAGGTCTTCATCCTTAATTTTGCCATCAAATCAATCACCCATTGAAACTCCGCGCAGAAAATATCATCAAGCAATACGGCCAACGCACTGTTGTGCGTGGCGTTTCATTTGAAGTAAATCAAGGTGAGATTGTGGGTTTGCTAGGCCCCAATGGCGCCGGCAAGACTACCAGCTTTTACATGGTAACGGGTTTGGTAAAACCAAACGAAGGACATGTATATCTAGATGAGCGAGAGATTACCCGCGAGCCCATGTATCGCAGAGCGCAATTGGGTATCGGTTATCTGCCACAAGAGGCAAGTGTGTTTCGTAAGTTATCAATTGAAGATAATATCAAGGCCATTCTGGAAATGACCAAGCTCAGCAAGAAAGAACAGCACGACAAGCTGGAAACATTGCTGGAAGAATTTGGTTTGACACACAAGCGCTCCTATATGGGAGGCACATTGAGCGGAGGAGAACGCAGGCGCACAGAGATTGCGCGAGCGCTTGCCACCGATCCGAAATTTATATTGCTCGACGAACCCTTTGCCGGCGTCGATCCGATTGCCGTAGAAGACATTCAGCGCATCGTTTATCAATTGAAGCAACGCAACATCGGAGTGCTCATCACCGACCACAACGTGCAGGAAACCCTCTCTATCACCGATCGTGCTTACCTGCTTTACGATGGTCAAATACTAAAAGCCGGAACCGCAGAGGAATTGGCGGCAGATGAACAGGTGCGTAAAGTTTACCTGGGTCAAAACTTCGAGTTGAGGAAGACGAAACAACCGTTGAATTAATTATTGCATTCCGCTTTATAGGAACACATCTTCATTGAGGACATTGTTTTCAATAAAAAAGCCTCCCCGTTGGGAGGCTTTCTTACTTAACCAAATCCATTAATTAACCAAAAAAACAAATCACACCTTTATAACGCGGTGTGAAATGATAAGGTTACAGAATGATTGAATTTTTTTTATTCGCCAACGAAAAGCGCCAAGCAATTTCAGCGAAACACACTCAAGCGCTCAGCATCCAATCGAAGGAAGATGAAGAGCAATGCCGTGAAGCCCATGAGCGACGATCCGCCGTAGCTCATGAAGGGAAGCGGAATACCGATAATGGGCGCAAGTCCGATTACCATTCCAACATTGATCAGCAGGTGAAGGAAAAAAATAGACGCTACACAGTAGCCATAGATACGAGAGAACTGAGAGCGCTGTCGCTCTGCCATGTTGATGATGCGCACAATCAGAAACACGAATAGCGCCACCACGGCAAAACTCCCGAAGAACCCCCACTCTTCCGAAATCACACTGAAAATAAAGTCGGTCCAACGCTCGGGCACGTACTTGTTCTTCGTCATCGGCCCCTTCATGTAGCCCTGACCAATGAGGCCTCCGTTACCTACAGCAATCTTTGCCATGCGTGCATTGTAGCCTGGATCATCCTTCTTCTTGGCCGGCAACGCAGCCGCTTCGGCTGTTTCGGTGTCAGATAGCATCGCGTCTCTGTCTTCCTCCTTTTCTTCCAAACCGAGGGTAACATAGATGCGTGTTTTCTGGTGTTTCTGCAAAACGCCATCGACCATAAAATTGACCGAATAGCTAAAACCCAACGCTGCAGTTGTAGAAAGAAAAGTGATTAAGTAGAGCTTCCTTCGATTTCGAGGCACCACAAAGTTTCGAATGAGAAACATGAATATGGTTCCAATCACAAATACGATTGACATGAGGATAAAAACACCACTCTGCTCTCCAAAATAAGGATAGTCGATTCGGTTGAATCCGGTAATGATACTCAACACACCAAAGATGACAGCACCGAGACCAATGATGAGGATATTGCCCGAAAGCCCTTCGCGATACAACGCTAAAATGAACGCGACAAACGTGAGCAACGACCCAACGTCGGGTTGCAACAAGATGAGAACCGCAGGGAGCCCAATAATAAGCCCAGCCATAAAACGCGGCTTCCAACTATTGAAACTGGTTTTGGTATTAGAGATATACTTGGCCAACATAAGCCCCACACCAATTTTGGCAAACTCCGCGGGCTGCAACGCAAACCCTCCCAATTGAATCCACGCCTTGGCTCCATTCACGGTAGTTCCAACGACCAGAACCAACCCAAGGAGTAAAATGAACACAGAGTAAATAATAATTGCGAACTTGTTGAAGAACTCGCCCTCCATGTACAAAATGAGAAAAGCCAAAAATGCGCTGATAAGTATGAACATGAATTGCTTGCCATACTCCTGACTTATATCGAAAGGATTTGGGTTCGAATCGACAACGGCTGCACTATAGATATTCATCCAGCCAAACAGAACCATGATTCCATAAACGATTACGGTTAACCAATCAACATTGGCCAGTGGGTGTTGGCGAAGTGAACTCATCGATCGAGGAAGTTAGCATCCAGAATTATTTTCTCGCGTGGCTTACTGCTTTCAGCGATAGAATCATTGAGATATTGCTCAATAAGAAGTGTTGCCACAGGCGCGCTCCACGTTCCACCAAAACCTGCATTCTCGGTATATACAGCAACAGCAATCTTCGGATTTTCTTTTGGAGCGAAGCAAATAAACACAGCATGATCTTCCTTTCCGCCGGCATTTTGAACAGTTCCTGTTTTACCGCACACTACAATGCCATCAGGCGCCGCGCGCCAGGCGGTTCCTCCGGGCTGAAGCACCTTCTCCATAGCATTGATAACCGTCGTAAAATAGTCCCCAGCTATATCGAGCTGATAACGCTTCATGTATTCCTCGCGCGGCATTCCACCCAATCCTATTTGCTTCACGGTATGCGGAGGTACATACCACCCCTTGTTGGCAATGACACACGCCATGTTGCACATTTGCAAAGGTGTCACCAGCATTTCACCCTCTCCAATACTGAGTGAATAGATTGTGCTGAAAGCCCATTGCTCTTTTCCATACCATTTATCGTAGAACGAAACACCGGGTACACTGCCTGTCTTCACGCCCGGTATATCGCAATGCACATCGGTTCCAAATCCAAACTGCTTGATGTATCCTTGCCAAATTTCCAGTCCCAATCGTGCATCTCTAAAGCGGCTACCCTTATCGCGATTGGCTTCTACCACACGGTGCATAACTTCACGGAAGTAAGGATTGCACGAATGCACAATGGCCATTTCCAAATCATCGTTGCTGTGGCTGCCATGACAACCAATAACTCCCCGGTTGCAATGAATACGTGTCTGAGGTGTTATCGCTCCTGTCTGCAATGCGGTTAGCGATTGCGCAAGCTTAAAGATGGATCCGGGGCGATATTGTGCCTGCGTAGCGCGATTGAACAATGGCTTCTGCGGGTCGTTATTTAGCGCATTGAAATTGTGTCCGCGTATACGGCCAACAAGTAAATTTGGGTCATACGTAGGAGCTGAAACCATGGCCAGAATCTCACCTGTCGATGGCTCTATAGCAACAATACAACCGCGCTTATTCTGCATGAGCTTTTCGCCGTAAGCCTGCAAGTCAGCATCCATAGTACATACGAGATCGGTGCCTGGTGTGGCCGGTTTATCTTCCTTATCGCCGGCCTGCTCCTTGATGTTACCTACATTGTCGCGAAAAGCATAATTAATTCCCTTGATACCTCGCAATTCTTCTTCATACGCCTTTTCAATTCCGCTTTTTCCCAGGTACTCTTGCTTGGTGTAATACGGTTTTTTCTTGAATTCTTCCGGTGAAATTTTTCCAACATCGCCAAGAAACAAAGCGCCAACACTTTGCGGATAAACCCTCAGCGTGCGCGACTCGGCATAGAATCCGTTGAATTTATAGAGTTGCTCCGACATGGCTGCATAGTCACTTGGAGTAATTTGCTCTACCAACAACTGTGGCCTATGAAACTCGCCGCGTGCACGCGCTTTAGCGAACAGGTTATCTATATCTTCCTTTTTGATTCGCAACAATTTACAAAGTGAGGTTGTGTCGAACGCACCAACCTTCTTCGGCACCACCATGAGGTTGTAAACCGTTTGGTTGGTCACCAGCATTTTACCTGTTCGATCGTAAATAATACCGCGGGGTGGATATAGCGGAATCTCCTCTTCGGTTAGCGCAGTGGCCTGTTCTTTCCAGGTTGAATTGACGACTTGCAGAAAAAACAAGCGAATGACGTATATGATTGCTATTACGCAAACAATAAGTATGATGGTAATCTTGCGGCCGTCGTATTGGTTCACACTTGTGCGCCTTTAGAATTATAGATCAGATATTGCCCTATAGTCATTAAAATGAGGGTGGCCAGGGAGCTAAGTAGTAGGTGAAAAATCTGATAGAAGAAGTCTGAGAAACGAAATACTTCCATAAAAAAGAACCAGCTGTGATGTGCCAGCGTGAGCACTCCTGCATAAGTTACATACCACGCGAGCCCCATTCGCTGAACCGTAGGGCGCTGAGTAAGGTCATAACCTTCGCGCGGAGCTAGCAATTGTTGAACGACAGTTTGCATGAAACCCAGAAATACGCATGCCGACGTATGCAACCCAATTGGACCGGAGAAGTAATCCATAGTAAGCCCTATGAAGAACGAGAAAACAATGAGCAGCCAACGCGGTGTTTCAAAGGGCAACATGAGAATGCCAAAAATGTATATCCAGGGAAAAATCAATCCATCGAACAACTGAACTCTGCTCACTACCAGGGCCTGTAGTAAGATTAGGAAGAGAATTCGAATGATATTAACGCTTACTGTTTGCAGCATCTTGTTCTTCTACTTTATTCAAAAGCGAGTCTTGTTCCAATTTGAAAATGTCACTTACAACGAGCACATGATCAAGTTTGCGAAAATCAGTTCCCATTCGCACCTTGATAAGGTGATAATCGTTATCACTATCATCTACCCACTCCACAATACCAACCTGGATGTTGGCAGGGAAGTATGTTGAATAACCACTTGTCACTATTGAATCGCCTGGCGCCACCGGAATGTTCTTCGGAATATCAATCACATCGGCAAGCTGTGCGTTACCACCCCGCCATACAAGCGAACCGAAAGCACCCGATTTTCGAAGTCGTACACTGGCTTTGAAGTCGGAGTGAATAACGGGCATCACCACGGCGAAGTGTTCACTCGCACTTCGAACAACACCCACTATGTTACCACTTGCTATTACCCCCATGTCGGCTCGCACATCACCAAGAGAACCGCGATCAATAACAACATAGTTCTTTTCACGATTCACTGAAGCGTTTACCACCTTGGCGGTGCGGTACACATATCGCTGCACACTGTTTGAATCCTGTAATGTCGCTGCCTCTGTTCGAAGATTCCAATAATTCTCTTGAGCAACGCTGCGCAGAAGTGCATTCTCTAATGAAAGTTGGTCATTGATTTCACCGAGGCGGAGATATTCAGAAAGTTGAGCTCGTTGAGTGTAGATACCTCCGACCCAATCGCTGCTGTGGCGCATGAATTCAGCTCCGTGAAAGCGGTTGTTACGAAATAGTATGGTGAGCGCAACTGCCTCGAGCGCGAGGAAAAGAAGGAAGAGGTAAAACCGACGCAATAATGCCAGTATGTTCTTCATCGCTTCGCTTCGCTGCTGTAATGTTTGTTAGGTACTGAAAACAAAATGAGCGCAATCATTCGCGCATCAGGAACTGGAACTTATTGATGTTCTTTAGCGCAATGCCTGTGCCACGAGCCACTGCACGCAACGGATCGTCAGCAACGTGAACGGGAAGTTTTGTTTTCATACTGATGCGTTTGTCGAGCCCACGCAACAACGCGCCGCCACCAGCCAGGTAGATTCCGGTTTTAAAGATATCAGCCGATAATTCGGGTGGTGTATTCTCCAAACAACTCATGATAGCCTCCTCAATCTTGGAAATCGATTTATCGAGCGCATGAGCAATTTCCGAATAGGAAACAGCGATTTCCTTCGGAATACCCGTCATCAAATCGCGTCCTCGTACGTTGTAATCGACCGGTGGATTATCGAGTTCGGGAAGCGCCGCTCCAACCTCGATTTTGATTTGCTCTGCTGTTCGCTCACCGATGAGTATGTTGTGCTGGCGGCGCATGTATTCTTCAATATCCTGTGTAAGCTCATCGCCCGCCACGCGTATGTTCTTGTCAGTCACGATACCACCCAGCGCAATAACGGCAATTTCGGATGTACCACCACCGATGTCGATAACCATATTGCCCATAGGCTCCTCCACATCGATACCGATACCGATAGCTGCAGCCATTGGCTCATGAATGAGGTAAACTTCTTTAGCACCGGCATGTTCTGCGCTGTCCTTTACGGCGCGTTTTTCAACTTCCGTTATACCGGATGGTATACAGATAACCATTCGAAGTGACGGCTGAAACAATCCACGACCTTTGGCAATCATTTTTATCATGCCTTTGATCATGTCTTCTGCCGCATGGAAGTCAGCTATAACACCGTCCTTCAGCGGCCGAATGGTCTTGATGTTTTCGTGGGTCTTCCCATGCATCTGCTGAGCAGTGCGACCCACGGCTACCGTTTTATTGGTTTGACGGTCGCGAGCAATGATGCTGGGCTCATCAACAACAACTTTGTCGTTTTGAATTATAATGGTGTTGGCTGTGCCAAGGTCGATGGCAATCTCCTGTGTTAAGAAACTGAATAAGCCCATGCGTGGTTTCTTCTTGTAATTTTTTCCGGTGGTTTCGATGTGCGCGAAGGCCTAACAGCAAGCTATTCCAAAGCATCACACTTTCTCGGCTCAAATATATCTTGATGTTACGGGATAATCAGGCCGTTGCGGTTGTAAAAAACACGAGTTATTAACTGCGCAATGACGAATGACCAGTGCCCAATGACTAGTGTTCAGCATTTGTCACTCGTCATTAGTCACTCGTCACTATCTTCCTATTTTCGCACTCTAAAATTTATCTATCATGGCATTTACACTTGCACCTCTACCTTATGCATTCGATGCGCTGGAACCACATATCGATGCGCGCACCATGGAAATTCATCACGATAAGCACCACGCTGCATACACCAATAACCTCAACGCAGCGATTGCCGGCACCGACCTCGAAAACCTCACCATCGAAGAAATTCTGGTTAAAGGATTTGATACAATGCCTGTTCGCAACAATGGTGGCGGATTTTACAACCACAACTTATTCTGGGAAATTATGACGCCCGGTGGATCCAACGTTCCTACAGGTTCATTGGCAATTGCCATTAACGAGTCTTTTGGAAGCTTTGATAAGTTCAAAGAAGAATTCACCAAGGCAGGTACAACTCGCTTCGGCTCAGGCTGGGCTTGGCTTTGCGTGCACAAAGGTGGCAAGGTAGACGTTTGTTCAACCGCTAATCAAGATGTGCCGCTCATGCCCGGCATAGGCTGTGGCGGATTTCCAATTTTAGGCATGGATGTTTGGGAACACGCATACTACCTGCACTATCAAAATCGTCGCCCCGACTACATCTCGGCATTTTTCAATGTCATTAACTGGGATATTGTTGGCGAGAAGTACAACGCGAACAAATAATGACTAACGAATAGTGACTAATGACTAGTCTAAATTGGGGCGGTAATCGCTTCGCCACTTAACGTTTGCCGATGCCATAAACTTTCTGTATTCATATGTGTTTTTAAGTCATGACTTCCACTCGCTATTGCCCATCACTCTACCAATATCAACGCTTCCATACCCGTGAAGTGATGATTGGAAGTGTTGGCTTTGGAGGCGAAAATCCGATTCGCCTTCAGAGCATGACCACCACCGACACCATGGATACGGAAGGCACGATTGCTCAAAGTATACGCATGATTGACGCGGGTTGTGAGCTTGTGCGTATCACTGCACCCAGCAAAAACGAAGCGGAGAATCTGGCCAACATCAAGGCTGGTCTTCGATCAAAAGGATACTCCGCGCCGATTGTAGCAGACATTCACTTTACACCAAATGCTGCAGAAATTGCCGCGGGTATTGTCGAAAAGGTGCGCGTAAACCCCGGGAATTACGCCGATAAAAAGAAATTCGAAGAAATCGATTATACCGACGAAACCTACAACGCGGAGTTGAGTCGGATTCGAGAACGCTTTACGCCTCTGGTTTTGTTATGCAAGCAAAACAAAACGGCTATGCGAATCGGAACCAATCATGGCTCGCTGAGCGACCGCATTCTATCGCGCTATGGCGACACGCCACTCGGCATGGTAGAAAGTGCCATGGAGTTTTTGCGAATCTGCCGAGATCATGACTTTCACGATATCGTGATTTCCATGAAGGCGAGCAATGCCCAAGTGATGGTGCAGGCCTATCGCCTGTTGGTCAATCACATGATGCAGGAAGGTATGAATTACCCGTTGCACTTGGGAGTTACCGAAGCGGGCGATGGCGAAGACGGACGCATTAAAAGTGCGGTCGGCATTGGCACGCTGCTCGAAGAT
Source organism: Flavobacteriales bacterium (assembly GCA_027488435.1). Taxonomy (GTDB): domain Bacteria; phylum Bacteroidota; class Bacteroidia; order Flavobacteriales_D; family Sanyastnellaceae; genus JAIBBG01. Next base: position 10,726 of record JAIYBR010000173.1, on the reverse strand, counting down.
GGCTTAGGCGATACCATCCGTGTATCGCTGACAGAAGCACCCGAAGCGGAAATTCCGGTTGCGCGCATGTTGGCAGAGCGATACGAAAAACGCGCAAGACATGAGTCGATTGCTGAGGTTAATTATCCTATTAATCCGTTCGACTACGTCCGCAGACACAGCGCTTCGGTCTTAAATATCGGAGGAAAAAATGTTCCCCGAGTGGTGATGGATTTTTCTCATCGGAAAGAAATCACAGCCGCGGCTCTATTTGCCGTGGGCTGCAATTACTCTATACCACTCGATAAGTGGAACCTCACCGACTTAGCGTGCGACTATATTTATTGTGGTTCTAATTCGGTTGATTTTGAAATACCCGGAACGCTCGGACTCATTTTCGATCGAGCGACATGGGAACAACACGCTCAGAAAGACCGCTGTTATCCACTTGTGACAATCGAAGAAATAGATTCATTGCCCAAAGCTGAAGTCGTTTTTATGAGCGCATCGCTCAACGATTTGACTGCAACACGCATCCAGGAACTTGAGAAGCACAGCAATCTCATTTTGGTGCTTACCACAACGCATGCACACGCAATGGCTGAGCAGCGGGCCGCATTTTTTACTCTCATCAATGCCAACTGTGAAATACCCGTTATCGCTTGGCGCAGTTATGAAGGGCTTAACGAAGATCAATTTATGCTCTACAGCGCCACTGATTTAGGCGCTCTTTTCATCGATGGTTTAGGAGATGGTTTGTTTCTAAGCGCCAACGAAATCCCTATGCAGCGGGTAAATATTACGGCGTTTGGTATTCTGCAAGCTACCCGCACGCGAATCTCAAAAACAGAGTACATTTCGTGTCCAAGTTGTGGTCGAACGTTGTTCGACTTACAAGAGACAACTGCCAAAATAAGAGCGCGTACATCCCATTTGAAAGGAGTGAAAATCGGAATCATGGGTTGTATTGTAAATGGACCCGGTGAAATGGCAGATGCCGACTATGGTTACGTTGGAACCGGACCTGGAAAAATCACGCTCTACAAAGAGAAAAATGTGGTCAAAAAGAATGTGCCCGAAGAACAAGCTGTGGAAGAATTAATAGCGCTCATCAAAGACCATGGCGACTGGGTAGAGGCTGTGCTAAACTAGCATCTCACGCCAGAAATAGCTTAACCTCGCAGTTTTTCTCGAATCTGTTGCATGAATTTCGAGGGAAACACGAAGTTGTTCAATGCTTCATTGTCGGTGTGCAGAATCTCTGTTTTATTGCCTCGCCACGACAATTCCCCCTGATAAATGAAATTGATGTGATCACCTATTTCCAGAACAGAGTTCATATCATGACTAATCACAATGGTCGTGCTGTTAAACTCATAGGTGATTTCACGTATGAGATTGTCAATGACTATAGCGGTTTGTGGATCGAGACCGGAGTTGGGTTCATCACAAAACAAATAGCGCGGATTCATTGCGATGGCCCGGGCAATACCTGTTCTCTTTTGCATACCGCCCGAAAGCTCGCTTGGATAGAGGCGATTCTTTCCCTCCAGATTAACGCGTTTCAGGCAAACGTTTACACGATCGAGCATTTCGCTTTTGCTAAAGGAGCTGAACATCTGAAGCGGGAAGAGAATGTTTTCCTCTACCGTTAGCGAACTAAAAAGGGCACTACCCTGAAAGAGCATGCCCATCTCTTGTCGGATGTCCTTTCGGTCCCAACGATCGAGAATGGTGAAATTACGATTGTCAAAAAAAATCTCTCCTTGGTCAACCTCCATTAAACCAACTATACACTTTGTTAGCACTGACTTTCCGGAACCACTTCGACCAATTATAAAATTGACTTTCCCAGGATAAAACGCTGTGGAAATGTTCTTCAACACTGCGTTGCCTGCAAAACCCTTTGAAACGCTTTTCACTTCAATCATAGCAGCAATAACTGAGTGATAACATAATTGGCAATGAGTATGAGCACCATACTATAAACCACTGCCCTGGTGCTGCTTGCGCCTACTTCCCTTGGACCACCAAATGTGTAATAGCCATGATATGCGCTGACACTTGATATGATGAACGCGAAGAAAACGGTTTTTATCAATGAGTAGCTCACTTGCCAATAATGAAAAGAATAACGAAGGCCATATTCGAAATCATTCAGCGATACAACTCCAGCTGTTAACCCCACGAATGCGCCGGCAGAAATCCCAACAAACATGGCTAGAACTACCATGAATGGCAATATGAAAAGGGCAGCAACAATCTTGGGAAGAATCAGATAACTCGCCGAATTAATACCCATGATTTCCATGGCATCTATTTGTTCGGTTATACGCATCGTACCAATTTCTGATGCGATATTCCCTCCTACTTTTCCCGATAATATCAAACAAACAATGGTAGAGGAAAATTCAAGCACAACCGTTTGTCGAGTGGTGAAACCAATCGTCCAGCGAGGTATCCATCCACTATCGATATTAGCCGCTGTTTGCAGAGTAACGACAGCCCCCATGAACATTGACAAAAGAGCTACAATCCCAAGTGACTGAAGCCCGATTTTATCAATTTCCTGCACAATTAGGTCAAAATAGATTCTTCTCTTCTCTGGTTTTGTGAATGTGCTCACCATGAGAAGAAAATACTTGCCTATATGATAGTAAACCGAAGACATTGATTCCAAACGTACAGCAAAGAGTTGAAATCATCATAAGAATTATTACATGCTTTGCACAAGTGAAAGTGAATGAATATGCTTCTCAGGTGTTTGTGTTTTTCCACGAGAGTGTTCGCAGGATAATGAATCACCTGGATCTCGCAAGTTCCCGCATAAAAGGCACCAATGGTGAAGCAAAAAGCCATAGAGGATAGAAAAAACGACTCGACCAACTGCCTGGAGAGGGCCAGTCGAAAAGACAGTACATGCTGAATTTCATCAGGAAAACGCTCAGTGTAATCGCAGTAAACCATCCAAGCAAAGGCCAGCGAAAGTTCTTTTCTGCAAGAAAAACCATATGCGCCAACAAAGGCGAAGACGTCCAGAACCAGCCGAAAAATCCGACAAGAAGTAAGATAATATGAAGCCCACTGTCTGACATCTTATCCTGTATATTCGCGGTTTAAGTTGCGAATCTATGAAAGTGAAACGGAAAATGGGGTTTGTAGTTCTATTGACAATACTTACCTTATCGGCATGTGCGGCCAATAAAAAGCGACGCTGCAATAGTTGCCCGAAATGGGAAGATCGCATTGAATGGACCTCACAGCAAGGCGAGCATGAAGAACAGTACCAATCTGGAAGCCGCCCTTAATTCGTTTTTGCCAGAGGAGGCATTAACCCTTGCGTGCGATAAACTGCGCGAATATCCGCACCACCTTGTCATAACTGAGCCGCGCTCCACCAAACTCGGCGATTTCACGGCCGATCCCCGAAGCGGCAGGCACGTGCTGACGGTCAATGGTAATCTGAATAAATATGCATTTCTCATCACCCTCATGCATGAGCTGGCGCACCTGATCACCTATGTCAATCACCGCGACAGGGTGAAGCCGCATGGCTCCGAATGGAAAGGCTACTTCAAACAAACCCTTGGTCCTTTCTTGCGCTGCAATGTTTTTCCCGACGATGTGGCCAAGGCAATTGCATCGTACCTGGCCAACCCTGCAGCATCGACTTGCGCCGATATTCACCTTTCGAAAACCTTAGCGCGATACGACAAAAAAAGTCACCCCGACATTCAATTGCTCGACGACATTCCGCACAATTCTCGGTTCATTTACGGCCGTGAACATCGTGTTTTTATAAAAGGCGAACGTTTGCGCACTCGTTACCGCTGCTTTGAAGAATCAACCAAGTATGAATATTTATTTAGTCCGCTTGTAAAAATTCGACAGGTTAAGTAAAACAAAAAAGCCACCCGAACGCTTTCGGATGGCTCTTTCGAATATACTTGATGTAATTTAGTTCCGCTGTAATTTCAATGTCTTCGTCTTTCCGTCTTGACTTGCAACACGAACCATGTAAATGCCGCGCCTTAGATTTTCAATCGGAATTTCGACGAACTGACAAGGTTCATTCGAGTTATGATGCGTTTGTGTAAAAATCGACTTACCGGTCAAGTCCATAACGCTTATAGTAAAAGCCTCAGTCATCGGCTCGTCAAACACCAACTCGATTCTTCCATCCATTCCAACAATTCGAACCGAAGAGATCGGATGCTGCATACTGCTCTGAGCGCTGGCTTTTGAACCGGCTATCAGAATTAAGCATGCAATCAACGTAAAAATTCTCTTCATAATTGTTTGAACGTAATGTGTTCTACGTAAGAACAGAAGCAAAGATACAGACAAACCTAAGTTTATCAACACTAAATGGCTAATAAATCCAAAAAATCAGAATTGAAGACGGAGTTGAACATGGACATCCGACCTGATAAGCTCCGTTGGATCGGCGGTGTCTGTGGTCACATCGCGATTTTGATTGTATAGAAATGCACCATAACGCACCCATAAGTCGACGCCACGGGCAACATCCCACTTGACCATACCATAAACTCTCGATCCGCGACCGGTATAGGGAAGAATGCTGAATGCATAAAGCACATCGTTTTCATACGCATAGATGCGCGCATTCCAGTCGGGACAGTCCATGATCGCATAGCGCAAGGTGAAGGTGGCCCGCGAACCGAGGCGCTTGTAGTTTACATCCTGGTAAATAACAAAGCCCCTGCTCCTTTCTTGTTCCTTCGTAAATAGCGACCACTCCGCTCTGGATCGAAGCTGCACATTGGGATGTACTTGATACGAACCATTGATACGCCAATTCTCTTGGAGAGTGGCAGCAGGAGCAGTGATGACCGCGTCCTCAAGAGAGGAGTTGAGCATATTCTCTCTGCGGCGATAGCGCAGGTAAATTTCATTCTTTTTATCGGGTTTGTAATTGAGCTGAGCTAAATAGTCGGTCGCTACGCTGAGTCCATCTACCCTGTAGCGAAGCCATGGATAGCGAACCAAATCGGCATACGCCGTAAGTGTTATTTTGCTTGAAAGATTAGCTTGAACACCCGTATAAAGGCCACGTTCGTTCGCCGCTGTAAGACTATTCTCGCCGAAAACATTTGCCTTGGTATTCTGAAAGTCCTTTCCGAAGTACCTCCAAACGGCACTGAACGTAAGGCTCGGATGCAGCGCTGCCACCAGCCCATGTATCATCGAGAAACCTCCATTGGCGCTGCGCGCAGCTTCACCAAAAAAGTTTGCATTCCCCAACACAGCTTGATAGTCTGCACCTACGGTTGTGTTTCGTGAACCCGAGAAGCGGTACATCGAATAAAGATCAGTCTTGGGTGAAAGAATGGCGTTTATCCCCGACTGCAACCCTGTGATTCCAACCGAAAAAAATCGGTGATTATATTTAAGGTTTGCGCCGTATACCTGTTCGCGAACCAAGTTTTTATTGGCAATCTCACTTTCTGTTCGGTGAAGCCCGCCAAGCGGTAAACTCGAAACGATAAACTCATCGTCGGTGAGCACACTGTCGGCCGAATCATCTGCATTACCGTCAATACGTTTATCGCTAAAAAATGCGGTAAGCTCGAAATCCTTTTTACCGACAGTAACCCCCGCACCACGAAAGAAATTTGCTTCCTGCACGCTCGAATAGGGGCGAAGTCCGATACCATTGCGCTTTACGTTTGAAATGAAAGGCGATTTACCAAAGGCTAATCCATTCCAGCATGTCAGTCCCTGCCCGAAGAGTGCCTGAAAGTCGCCAACGACAAATCGTTTCAACCAGGTCTGGCTACTAAACATGGCGTGTGCGCTGTAGAAGTCGGGACCCTTTTCAAGTGACTCGCCTGCGTCTTTTTCCAGAGTAAATCCGGCACGAAAACTTTTTTTGTAGTTGAGCCTGTAGCGCGAATAGATATAGTCGGGAGAGCCGGCGTAGTCGGGCACTCCTGTATCCGGGTCGGGCAAAAAACCTTCTTGCAACTGCAAATTGCGCTTATAGCGAATGAAAAGATCGTGCGTCGATTCGCGCCAGAACTCCGACATGCTGAATCCTTTCAAACTAAGCACCGGCTCAACATTTACAAACCAAGTGAGGTTACGTATGGTAGGAATATCGAAGGCCTCAACGGCTTGCAATTCATATATGCTTCTCAAATCCCCATAACGTGCGAGATGTTTTTGCAGGTTGGCAATTTGAACATCGGTCAGCATATGGAGCTCTCTCAGCTCGTCGACAGACGCAGAATTGAGATTGAGCGGATGCTCGAAGTAAAAAGCCAGATCTTCGAAAAGATTCGTATAGTCGAGCTCTTGTCCTTCATCAAGTGAGTTCGCAATTTCTTCTATCCGTTGTTCGATGATGGAATTCTTCTGTTCATCGGTTTGAGCATACACCTTTTCGCACGCTAAGGCGAATAGAAATAGACAGGTCGCCAGTCGAAAACACCTATGCCAAGCATTCACTATCATTTTTCAGCCGCACCTGAATAAGTGAAAGACACATGAGGATTGAAACCCAGCACCGGATGGTACGCCGCAGCCATATCGAACATCCATTGGTTTAACCTCCATCCGAAACCAAAGGTGAATTGCCGTGGAGCAGAGGCAAATCCACCGCGAACAGCAATGGATTCTGAAATGCGATACTCAAAACCTGTTCTAACAGCAGGAGCGAATTGAGTGTCTTTGTAAACCTCGGCGGTCAGCAAAACTTGTTTCGAGAAACGATAGGTCGAACCCATGCGAAAAACAGCAGGAATGCGCTCATCGAGATAATCCGAAAGTTTCGCGCGATTGGGATTGCTGATGTGTCCGGCAAGTGAAAGCTTGGAGTTCAATCGGTAGAGGAAGCCTCCCTCTGCGCTCACGGCAACAGCGCGCCCGTAATTTTCACCTAAACGCACGGCATAATAATTCAACTGAATACCGACGTCGAGTTTTTCACCCAAGCCCATGGCATAGGCGAGACCACCCTTCGATGAAGCGAATTCAGAATAGCCGAAACTGTGAAAGCTTCCCGCAATAACCCCCTTTCCAAATCGGGCTGCCACGAATAGTCCTTTGTCACTGAGTGCGCTCAATCCAAAACGATTCTCGTAGTAAACGCCAGCATCAAAAGTCTGAACAGAGGCCAAGCCCGCCTGATTATGAAACACGCTCCAGCCATCGTTCAAAGCAACATAGGCACCGGCCATGCTTGTACAGCGACCACCGGCATTGTCGTTAAACTGGGCCGAAAGTGCAGCTGCAAATAAAATTGCAAAAAGCAGGATAATCAGTCGTGGCATCATTGCGGCCAAGATAAGTGATTGCCGCAATTGCCTTGTGGCATAAACGGGTAAAAAAAATTCCGGCCAAAGCCGGAATTTTCGTTGTGCGGGCGGAGGGACTCGAACCCCCATGCCTCGCGGCACCAGATCCTAAGTCTGGCGCGTCTGCCAATTTCGCCACGCCCGCAAGCAAGGCGGCGCGAATATACACACACCCATTCAATCTCAAACGGCAATTTTGCATTACGTGCGAATGCATTCCGTGCATTAGCTTTGCGCCCCCGCAAAAGCGGCGATAAATCACCTATAAATCATTCAATATGAATATCGAAAGAAAAGACATCGACACTTTGAATGCAGAGCTACACATTCACGTCGCTCCAGCCGATTACACAGAGCGTGTCGATAATTCCTTGAAGAAATATCGCAAGACCATGCAGGTGCCCGGCTTCCGACCCGGCCACGTGCCAATGTCGCTTGTAAAACAACGCTATGGTAAGAGCATTCTTGCGGAAGAAATTAATCAGGTGATTCAGGATAACCTGTATAAGTTTTTGTCTGAAAACAAAATAGAAGTTCTTGGAAGCCCAATACCATCAGCTGATAATGCAGAGGTAGGGAATTGGGACAATCCCGGAGATTTCAAGTTCACTTATCAGCTGGGACTTGCACCGGTTATCGATGTAGATCTCAATTCCTTACTCACGTTTGATTATTACAAAGTTGACGTGAACGAAGAACTTATCAATCGTCAGGTAAAGGATTTAGCCCGCCGTTACGGCAAAATGTCAGATCCGGAAACTAGCGAGAGCGAAGACATGTTGATGGTTGAATTGAATGAGCTCGGTGAAGATGGTGTGGTGAAGGAAGGCGGTGTTTCGAATAAGTCTACTGTATCTATCGAGTTTGTGAAGGATGCCTCAACGAAGGCTTCGCTTGTTGGGCTCACAGCAGGAAGCATTGTCGAGATAGATCCTCATCACTTAACCGAGAATCATGAAGATCTAGCAAAAATGCTAGGCATCACACATAACGATTTGCACCATCTTGCGTCGAAGTTTCAGTTGAAAGTAAACGAGATTAAGCGTATCGAACCGCACGCCATCGATCAGGAATTATTCGACAAACTCTATGGTCCTGGCGAAGTGAACGCCGAAGAGGTGATGCGGGATAAAGTGAAGGCAGATTTAGCGCAGATGTTTTCTCGCGATTCTGATTTTCTATTCAAGCGCGAGTTCGCCAAGAAAATTACGGAGAGTATCGACCCGAAATTGCCAGACTCGTTTCTGAAGCGCTACATTCAACTCACCAATGAGAAACCGGTAACGGTTGAAATGGTAGAGCACGATTATCCTTTCTATGCAGCACAACTGCGTTGGGAATTGATTGAGGGCAAAATCATTCGCAAATATGAATTGCGCGTGAGCCCGGATGATGCGATGACCCATGTGAAGCAAGTGTTGGCATCGCGCTATGCGCAATACGGATTGCCGATGGAAGATGAAATGCTCACCGAGTTTGCTAAGCAGACGCTGGCGAAAAAGGAAGAGGCCAAGAACGTGTATGATTTCCTCTATGAAGAAAAGATGATTGCGGTGGTGAAAGAAAAGTGTTCGTTGAATGAAATAGCAATCGGTTATGAAGACTTCATTCACAAGGTTCAGCACGGTTAATCAGCCGATAATTAAGCCATAAAAAAACCCCCGAAGATTCGGGGGTTTTTTTATGAGGTATTGGAAGTTGTTAGTTCTTCACCACACGCATGGTTGAGCTGGCATTACCATTGTCGATAACCAACAAGTAGTAACCATTAGGCAAAGACTCCATGTCGAGTATGAAGGTGTTGCTTCCTGAGGTGCACGTTGCGTTGTGCTGAAGAACGCTACGACCAGTGATATCACAAATACGAAGCAGTGCGTTTTGCGAGTCAGATGCTTCGAGAATGACGTTCAGTTTTCCGTTGGTCGGATTTGGGAATACGTTTGCGATCACAACATCTGAAGTAGAAGACGTAGAGTTGAGTTCAGCAGCCGGAGTTTCTTCTCCCTCTCGGAAGGTCGAGGCGCTGATGGATGCGCGCAGTGTATAACACAAGGTTGAATTAAATGCTCCTTGGTAGCCATACACCTGTATGCGCCATGTTCCTGTAATAGTTGTGTTGAAGGTAATTGCTTCAGAAGTGGTACCGCTGTTCTGAGAAATTGCAACCTGTGTTCCGCTAGGATTGTATAGGCGCACATCATAGTCGGCAGGGAGACCTGTTAAATCGATGCGGATGTTTCTCGCTGAAGACGAATTGCTAAAACGAAACCAGTCTACGTCGGTGCTTGAACCAATACGGGCAGTGATGTTGGTGTTCACCGAAATTGACTTTGCAGCGCCTGTTGTGTTGTTGTTCTCGTAATTGTCGGAGCATGCTGTTATCGCACTTGTTGTAGTAACGTTGATTGCACTGAATGTGCCATTTCCAGCGGCACAAACCGATTGCACCTGCACGTTGTAAGCAGTACCAGCGGTTAATCCCGTTATGGCAAAAGACGTTGTCGCTACGTTTACAGTTGTCCAAACAGTTGACGTTGATGGTCTGTATTGCAGCACATATCCAGTTGCCCCAGTTACTCCAGCCCAGCTAATTGTTGCTCCGGTTTGTGTAATAGAGCCCGCAGATAAACCCGTAATCGCACCGCACAACACTGGCGTCGGTGTGCTACAACCATTGCTGGTGAGCAACGAAGCACGCGCACCGCCTGTTGCAAACAACGCTTGCATGCGGGAAACTTGTCCGCTGGAAAACATAAACATACATGCGTCATCAGTATAATCCATGTAGTTCATGAACATGTCGCCGTTGGGGCCGTTGCTGCAAGTGACGGTTGGAAATGCAGGGCAACCATAGTTTGGACCAGCGGCATTCGGGGTGTCAGTTACCTGGTCGCTTCCTGTGCATCCGGTGCCGTCATCACCCCAAATGTGATAGAGGTTCAGCCAGTGCCCCACTTCGTGTGTTGCAGTGCGGCCCTTGTTGAAGGGAGCCGTGGCTGTTCCGATGGTGCCAAAGTATTGGTAGTCGCACACTACGCCGTCGGTGCTCGCAGAACCACCCGGGAACTGAGCGTATCCGAGAATCGAACCGCTGATATCGCATACCCAAAGGTTCAGGTATTTGCCGGTGTTCCAAGGGTTAGATCCACCGGACGTGGAGGATTTTACGGTGTTGTTTGTTCCGAACGATGTTGAGGATGTAGGCACGCGCAAAATTCCATTGGTTGCGTTGCCGTTCGGGTCAACGCTAGCAAGACAAAACTGGATGTTGGCATCTCCCGCCACCCCAGCAAATGCCGAAGGAGTGTTGGCTACATCTGCATTGAGCTTGCGGAAGTCCTGGTTGAGAACCGTACTCTGTGATTGGATTTGAGCATCGCTAATGTTCTCAGCAGTGGTGTTGTATACGACGTGCACTACTACCGGAA
>JAIYBR010000230.1 GCA_027488435.1 Flavobacteriales bacterium | reverse complement strand
TACACTGCAGACTTCAACGCTGAGCAATTGTCTTCCGGTCTTTACATGGTTCGCTTGTCTTCGGCATCGAAGTTTGATATTGAGCGCATGCAAATACAGAAGTAAGCTACTTCTTTAAACAAATCATTTCAAACGCCTCTCGAATATCGAGGGGCGTTTGTTTTATGTGTATGTCAAGAATCTTATTTGAATTGTTTGTCTGCCAAATATTTATGCCATATTTGCTACACTTACGACCACCCTATGATCTGTTCTAATTTCGAGCGGAAATTCTTTTTATTGAGTTATTCAGAATTTAGTTCGGTTCCTGTCTTTCCGATTTTTAATTCCAGTTCCAGCGCATGTTGAATCGAATTAAATACGGATTGATATTGGCGTTTTTGCTTGTTTTCTCGCAAGTCAATTTTGCGCAATTGTATTGCTTGAATTGTCCAGGTCGCGATACAACATCCTATACGAACGGATACGAGAATGATAGTTTGTATTTTCTGTGTCAGGGAGAGGTTGCTACATTGAGGATTACTTGGCCGGAACCAGTGTTAAACAACGTACAGTGGTTCCGATTTTCATCGTTATCCAATACCTGGAATTTGGTGTCAACGCAAACACAGGTTGTGTCCGGTAATTACACGAATGGGACACCCGGAGGTTATCGCGTTCTGGTTACAGATGGTTCTGGTGATTTGATATTGGAGGACATATGCTGGATATCTCGCATCAACTCACCACCGGTTGTGAATGCCAATACTCTGCAGCCGGGTTGCAGCTCAGTGCAACTTTCAGGATTGTATTTCCCGGGTAACATCACCGGATATTACAATCCGCCTCCGGCAAATTTTAACGAGCCATATTTGTTTGATGACAACTCGAATATTGAGATATGCTTTGATATCATTCATCCAATACTATCAGACTTAAGTATAGAATTGGTGAGTCCACCTTCTTGTGGCTCACAGACCGTCGTGCTCACCTCGACACAAACTACTGCGAATTCTGATTCTATTTGTTACAATTCAGATGCGGTGGATTTGTGTTTCTCGAATTTTTCCAATGTGAATTACGATTTATGTGAATTAGGTAGCGAGAACGTGAGCGGCGTTTTCGGCTCGTATGGCCTGGATGCTCAAGCCATCGACTGGTCGCCAATTCAGGGGTGTGATGTAACTCAGCCGGGTTGGGCAATTCATGTGTTCGATTGTTTTGGGGGAGCCAATGGCTTTTGGGAATCTGCCTCCATGATTATAAGCGATGAAAGCAATAATGGTTTGCCCATCTATCACGAGTTCATACCCGATCTTGGTCAAGATAGTACGATATTGGACAACAGTTGCGATGGTGGTTTGTTTACAGTAATTGACCTTGTCAGACCGTATCCTCAGGCTTCGTTGTTAAGCCAGGGCGTGGGTATTCAATGGGCAACGAATCCTCCGATAGAGTTGCCCAACAATGGCGTAGGACTTACTTTACTTCTTGACCCGGGGCCAACACAGGATATTTTTTTCAGTCTAAGTCTTTCCAATATTCAGCTGGGCGATGCTTGTGGTGCTCAATCCTATGACCTTGAGTTTTTTGATTACATCCAACCGGATTCATCTGTCATTACTTTAACGGATAGTATTTTGTGTTTAACCGATGAGCCACTTTTGTTAACCACAACCATATCTGAAGGAAGTTGGGTTGGACCGGTAGACAGTGTGGAGCAAGGTGTGCTCTTTGATCCATCTGCGGTAGGTGTTGGTTTGTACTCCATCTCCTTCGAGCCGGTCTCCAGTTGTATTGATCCGACTGAAGTATTTGTTCTGGTAGATGAAGCACCAACACTTGACTTGCCAGTTGCGCAAAGCTTCTGTAGTTCGGATACCCTTGTTGTGCTGGTGGCTAATCCCATAGGTGGCGTTTGGACGGGAACGGGAATAATAGATTCTATTGCCGGTATTTTTGATCCTGCATCAGTATTAAGTGGTGGAACGACAGTGCAGTATACTGCCGGCTTGAATTGTCCCGCTAGTACCAGCGTAAGTTTAGCGGTCGAGACGTTTGTACCGCTGCATATATTGAATGCCGATACAACTATTTGCAATCAGTCGCTGCCGCTGGACTTAGATGTGAATTTGCTCCCTACCACCTGGCAAGGATCGGGTATTACATCGAGTACGCTCGGCATTTTTAATCCGAGTCTGGCCGGCGCAGGAGAGCACGTCATTATTGCCACCTATGATCAGGGTTGTCGCGACGCAGATACCTTGGTTGTTCGAGTGGATGAAGGAATGCTGGACATCGAGCCACTGCTTCCCATTTGTGAAGGTGCTGACACGCTTGATTTGCTAGTAGTCGCCGATAGCGGTGTTTGGTCGGGAATTGGAATAATTGATTCTTTGCAGGGAATGGTCGATGTCGGATTGTTAGTTCCGGGTAATAATCAGTTCTACTATACGCTGCGCAATTCATGCGCATTTACCGACAGCGTGACGCTGTTCGTCGAGGAGTTTATTCCGTTGCAAATTCTGTCGAATGACACAGCGATTTGTATTGAATCGGGCACGTTGAATTTGGAATCGAATCTGTCGCTGGTTCAATGGCAGGGCGACGGAATTGTTTCGCCTGCTGCTGGCGATTTTAATCCCTTGCAATCGGGTCTTGGAGAGTTTATGATTGTAGC
>JAIYBR010000006.1 GCA_027488435.1 Flavobacteriales bacterium | reverse complement strand
TTCAAATACAGGAGCCGTTTGATCGGTAACAGTGATAGTCTGAGTTTCAACAACCTGATTGCCGCAATCGTCAAAAGCACGATATACACGCTCAATGACGTATGATCCGTTGCAAGCACCAGGTATAACTACATCAGCTGAGGCAACAATTACATCATTATCACACACATCCATTGCTACAACACCACCTGCAGCGGGAATTTGATCGCTGCACTCGAGTGAAAGGTTTGCCGGGAAATCTACAAAGTATGGATTGGTAGTATCCACAATCTCAATGCTGCGTGTAACCGTTGTGCTATTATCACAAGCGTCTACAGCTGTATATGTCTCTTCAATGATTGTTACACAATCAACTTCAGATGTCTGCGAATCGAACGTGATAGTCAAATCCTCCGTGCAGTTATCCGTCCAGGCTGGGTCAAAACTTGGCACTTCATTACCGCACTCTATCACTAAATCTTCCGGCTGGTTCGCTGCCACTGGAGCAACAACGTCAACCAAAGTAATGTACTGCGTAAATTCAGTTGCGTTTCCGCAATTATCGGTTGCCACATACAAGCGTATGAAGCTTCCAGCGCAACCACCACTAACGGCAGTCTCACTTACAATTTCAATTTGCACATCTGTGTCACAATTGTCCAATGCCGTTGCGTAGATACCCGCTGCATCATCGCAAGGACGATTTATCTGAACATCAAATTCTGCAGTTGGTGCTTCCGTATCGAGGACAGAAATATTCTGAACGAAGGAGGAAGAGTTTCCGCATGCATCTGAAGCAGTCCACGTGCGAGCGATATAAGTAGCACAAACATCTCCTGTAGTTACATCAGCATACTGCAATTCAAATTCGCTGCAATCATCAGAAACCAGCGGTGTAATAACTGCCACTACCTCATCGCACTCATAAGTGAATGAAGCGGCATTATCTGCCGAAAACAGAGGTGACTGAGTATCGGATACAACAATCAACTGCGTCACTGAGCTAGAATTACCACAAACGTCTGTCGCTGTATAAACGCGCTCAATTGTGTAATTAGCAGCGCACGCACCGGCCGTCGTTGTTTCAACCACTGACGCTTCAACTACCGCATTGTTGCAACCATCAACTGCAGTAAGTACTTCTGCGGCTGGAATAACAGCACTGCATTCCAAATTCAAGTTTTCAGGAGCGGAAGTAAAGACAGGAGGTGTTGTATCCACGACAGAAATAGTAGTCGTGTCGGAAGAACTATTACCGCAATAATCGGTAGCTGTCCAGATCCACAGAATGGCGTATCGACCGGCACAATCGCCAGATACGATTTGTTCCTCAACGGTTACTGTAACGTTGGCATTCAAGCCTTCGGTGTAAGAACCATAAATTGTAGTTGCATCACCACAATTATCGAATGCGACTACACTATCAACTGAAGGTAACGCAGGAACGCTTCCGCACTCGGCTTGCGAATCGCCTGGAATAGATTCAATTACCGGAGCCGTAGTGTCCTGAATAGTTAGATAGAATTCTTGTGTTGTTGAATTTCCGCAATTATCGGTAATGGTAATAGAGCGGATTATGGTTCCGAGGCAACCGCCCGAAGTCATAAAATCAATATATGAATAGTCGAGGCTATTATCACAGTTATCGCTTGCAAATGGCATGGTCCATTGCTCATTGTAGATGTCACCACACTCGACAGCAAAAGGACCGGCTGCACCATCAAATACAGGTGCTTCGGTATCAACTACAGTAATCGTTTGAGTTCCGGTAGAAATGTTTCCGCAATTGTCTGCAACCGTGAAAGTTCTTACAAATGAATAGTTGCAATCATCACCCGCATTGCTCTCCATTGTCTCCGTAGAAATCGTCAAGATCTCTGTGCAATTATCCGTTGCTGAAGCGTCTTCGAAAACAACATCTGCAAAGCATTGTACAGAGTAATCAGCAGGAATGGTGAGAACTGGCGGAGTAGTATCGATAACATTGATAGTTTGAACGCCTGTGCTTGTATTACCGCAAGCATCCGAAGCCGAGAAGCTGCGGATGTAAGTGATAACACAACCATTATAAATGGTGTCTGCAGTTTCAACGACTCCTACTCCATCCAGACAATTATCGAAAGCTGAAGCAGCATCAAACACAACAGAAGCATTGCATTCTACAGTATAGTCTGCTGGTATGGTTAGTTCAGGAGCGGTTGTATCATTCACTGTGATTGTTTGACCTCCTGAGCTCACATTGCCGCAAGCATCAGAAACCGAGAACGAACGAACATAGGTTACCACGCAACCTGAAACAGATGTATCAATTGACTCGGTGATATTCAAGTCAGTGCTGCAATTATCAAGAGCAGAAGCGGCTTCTAGAAAGATGTCCTTATCACATTCTGCGGTATAGCTCGAAGGAACATTAAGAGCCGGAGCAGTTGTATCATTGACAGTAATAGTGTAAGAGCAATTTGAACGATTACCGCACAAATCAGAAGCTGAATAAAAATGAGTAATAACGAAATTGCATGAGCTGATGCTGTCGGTTTCAGAACCCAAATACGTTACTATAACCTCACCACTGCAATTGTCTTCCGCAGTAATCGAGGTAGCGCTTGCAGGAGATGGAACATCTGTGGCACATGCCACTTCAATATTGGCAGGGCAACCTGTGAATACAGGAGGAGTAGTGTCGTTTACAGTAATTACTTGGTCATGATAAGACACATTTCCACAAGCGTCGCGAGCAGCCCAGCGACGTTCAATTGTCTGGAAGCAAGCTTCGTTAGGCTGATTTGGATCGTCGCAATTCATATCCAACGTAACATCGCCATTACCTGAAACAGACTGCCCATTGACATGCCCGTTATAGAAGAACCAACCGCTACCGCCATTGTTACCATTACGATTGTTGGCTCCTGTTCCAAACTGGAAGCCCATTACATAGCTAGCCGGTTGATGAGAAAGAACCAACTGATCACCCTCGAAGGAACCAAAACCTTCAAGACGTGAAATAGTGGTTACCAGTTTGAAGAAATTCCAAGCAGTGTGAGTTGCACCGTTTGTTCCAAAACTATCCATATAAAGGCCGCCACCTGCACTCCAGGTCGCCCAATCAACACCTCCAGCAAGGGTCATGTCGACATGCCAACCGTTAGATGGGTTATTCAATGCAACCACATCTCCAATTAGGCGAGCACCACCATCAGTGGTAAACACAAGGCTTGGAGTTCCCACCCAGCGATACCAATCTGTGGAAGCTAGTCCAGCATTCAAAAGACCATTAATCCATAAACCCCAATCCTGTCCGGGGCCCTGTGGGGTTGT
Organism: Flavobacteriales bacterium; assembly: GCA_027488435.1. Lineage (GTDB taxonomy): Bacteria > Bacteroidota > Bacteroidia > Flavobacteriales_D > Sanyastnellaceae > JAIBBG01. The sequence continues at coordinate 3,502 of JAIYBR010000006.1, read as the reverse complement.
AATTTCATTGCAAACCAAGGAATAATCGGCTGAAGACAATGATCCAAATTGTTCAACAACAACGCTGCTTCCGCATGCATCGGAAGCTTCAAGGTTTACATATGCCGGCACATCAGATAAACACTGATAAGCCGCATCAGCAGGCGCTCCCGAGAAAATCGGAGCTTGTAGATCAGCAACACGAAAAACTGCTGTGCACGTTTCCGTTAGTGTGTTCTCAGGACTAGTGAACGTTACTGTCCATGTGCGCGACAATGTGTAGTCACAATCGGTACCCGAAATGACAACATCGCTGTAGACGACATCTACCGATTCGTATCCGGCATCTGACGCTGAGGGAGCGGTTATTCCTGGCACGTCGCTAAGACAATTTACCTCTCCATCAGAGGGGCATACGAGAAGCGACTGTGCGTTCGCCATACTTGCTGTTAAAGCAAGCAGAACAAAAGCCGCCGCCCATGATTTGATTCTACCCAAAGGAAGAGTCAGCGTTAGTAAAAAGTTACTCATGATTAAGTGATTTGGTTTTGTTAATTAAACTTTCAACATCAACGCGTTGAAAACAAAGCAAGCAAATATAGAAGACCACTTCTTAAACCAAAGCACGATTTTCTCATTTCATCGACCAATAATAATCACTCACGACCACGTCATGACGATTCACTGAATCAACGGTCTAGTTATCAATAAAATACAGTTAGCTTTAATTAGATGACGGCTTTAGAATATACCCATTCAACGAGCGCCTCCTCTACTATCACCGAAGGTGCAACCTTGCCAATGCCCATCGGTAAGGCAAACAACATTCTACCACCACTGAACTTCTTATCATTCATCAAGAACGGCCTTACTTCGTTCCAGTTAGGAATAGACAAGGTATCAATCCCCAGATAGGCAATTATAACTGAACGGATTTCCAATAAATCAGCATGGTTCAACAACCCCATTTCAGCCGCTAATGACGACTCTATTAACATCCCGATAGCAACAGAAAATCCATGCTCCAAGGGCGTCTCTTTACTTAAAAACCATGACTCTAACGCATGCCCAATCGAATGACCAAAATTCAGAACCTTTCGCAAATCCTTCTCATACAGATCCTTTCCAACAATGGCAATTTTCGTTTTAATAGACATCTTCAAGACATCGTCGGTTATATCAGATTTTGAAGAAGATTCCGCCTTCAGTCGTTGCCATAACTGACCGCCTTGTATAACACCATGCTTTATGACCTCGGCCATGCCCGATTGAAATTGAACCTCGGGTAGCGCCTGAAGGAAAGGCTTGTGAATGAGTATCGCCTCAGGCTGATTAATTGTGCCTATTGCATTCTTTACATCTTGAAAATCAATACCATTTTTTCCTCCTATGGCTGCGTCGGTCATTGCCAACAGGGTTGTTGGAATATACATGAATGGTATTCCTCGCTTATAAGTTGAGGCAATGAATCCGCCAAGGTCGGTTATGGATCCACCTCCAACGCAAATAATCACATCGACCCGGGTGATATTCAATTCAAGCAAATGCTTCCACAACTCAACGACAACGTCATATTGCTTGCATGCCTCTCCGGAATCCACTTCAACGATATCGAGCGGCGGAAATTCAGACATAAAATCCCCCAAGTGAGTCAGACAACAATCAGATACCGTTTCATCGGTCAATATGAGATAACGTCTCCCCGCAAGCTGTCTTTCAAGCAATTTAGCTAAGCGAGCTGCCGTGCGGCAATACTTCGGAGATACCACTTTCATGGAGTGTAGGAAAATAAAAAAGGCGAGACTTCTAGCCTCGCCTGATTAGTGGTGCCACCAGGAATCGAACCGGGGACACAAGGATTTTCAGTCCTTTGCTCTACCAACTGAGCTATGGCACCTCACTAAAGCGGGCGCAAATGTAATAGCTTTTTGGTTGAATGAAAGTGGCAAGCGAAAAAAAAATCGCATCAGCCAATTTTCACTTGCCAAATTCACCGTGATATGCGATTTACCGGAATCAAAAAATCCAAACATGTAACCTTTCATTTCTTATCTAGGTATAATAAAGTGCAAAACACAATTTAATAGGTCTTTTCACCCAAAAACCGAACACAATGAAAGAACTCGACCCAAAAAAAACCATCGTAATCATCAATGGCGTTTTCCTCGCCATTATGCTTCTTGCCCAACTAGGCCTAAAAGCACAGGTTACACCAATAGTAGACACCAACCACATCATGTGGTCTGGACAAACAGGTACTTCGGGTATCGACAAAGCTGAGGGCATTACGTGCGAGTTCCTTGGCAACACATACGTTGTTGGTCACGTCAATGGCTCAGAAATAAGTGAAACTACTCAGAGTATAAACACTTACAATGGAGGTGGATTTGACGGATACATTCGAAAAGTAAATATCTACGGACAAGAGCTGTGGACATCATTCATTGGTGGATCTGGCAACGATTACTGCACGTCGGTAATTCCATCGAATGATGATCACATCATTGTAATTGGCAACACCAATTCAACCGACATTTTTGGAGGAGCCGCAATGAGCAACTTCCAGGGTGGAAACCAAGATGCCTTCTGCGCCAAATTGAGCAAAGACGGTGAGGTAATTTGGTCGACCTATATTGGAGGGACTGGTGATGACTACGCTCAAGACCTGTCAATTGATTCCAACGGCAATATTTATTTGGTAGGAAAGACCAGCTCTTCGGAGGTAATTTACAACTCTCTTCCACAGGTTCAATACGGAGGCGGAACCTACGACGGCTTCATCACCCGAATTAACGCATTCGGTGAAATTGAAAAATTTCGTTTCCTCGGAGGTTCGGGAACCGATGACGTGAAAGACTTGACAACAGATGATCAAGGAAATATTTACATATGCGGAAACACTGCCGGTGTTGAGGCAATCGCTTCACTAGCAACCATGCCCTACTTCGGCGGGGTTTCTGATGCATTTGTCACCCGTCTCAACGACGAGTTGGAACTGACGTGGGCGGAGTATGTTGGAGGCGCGGGTTCCGATCTTTTCAACTCCATAGATCTTGATACTGCAGGCAATATCGTCCTTGGCGGTAATACGAACTCCGGTCCTATCGCATTCCTGTCAAACTCCGGTTCACTTATCCCCAACAACATGGAAGGTATGATTGTATGCTTCTCTGAAATGGGCACCGTGCTCTGGTCAAGCTTCGTAAATGGTTCAGGTATCGAAGCGATTAATGATGTTCACGTCGACTTATTTGGCAACATATACGTAGGTGGCACAACAGACTCAGGCAATCTGCCAGCCGTTGATGCATTCCAAAGCCAGATTTCGGGTGGTATCGATGCTTACATGGCTCAATATTCAGCGACGGGAGATCTTAAATGGCAGTCATTCTTAGGAGGCACCTCCAATGACTGGTTTAGCAAAATGTCGAGCGATCGTTTTGGAAAAGTGATGATTGCGGGATACACCAACTCAGGTGCATTTGGGGAAGAGATTAACTACGGAAACACAGATGCATTTTTC